>JANMZN010000503.1:0-2410 GCA_031383285.1 Segetibacter sp. | reverse complement strand
ACAGATCCAAACAGTGGATTGATAAAAGCAATTATGCTGAATACAGCAGACGATCTCGGACAGCCCGGACCCGATTTCACTTATGGATGGGGACGGCTGAACTCCCTTCGTGCCGTTGAGTGTATAGAAGGTGGCAGGTTTTTACAAGGAAGTATTTCGCAGGGGGGCTTGAATACGCACGACATTGTGATACCTGTCGGTGTAGAAACCGTAAAAGTAATGGTGTACTGGGTAGACAAAGAAGCCACTGTAGGTGTTGCCAAAAGCTTGGTCAATGATATAGATTGTTGGGTAGAACCTTTACAGGTTGGGTTACTTAATATGCCTTGGAAGTTAAATGCAGGGCCGGTTCCATCATCTTTTTCTTGCAGCGCTCCGGCAACTATGGGGCAGGATACCCTCAACAACGTAGAACAGGTGCAGCTGACTAATCCTATTGCCGGCACTTATGCGTTAAAAGTTTCAGGCGCTGCCATTCCTCAAGGGCCGCAAGCTTATTATGTTACTTACGACTTCATTTATAGCAGCAAGATTAAAGTAGTGCACCCGTTTGGTGGAGAATCTTTTGTGCCCAATGAAATCCAGCGGATCCGTTGGGATGCTACGGGAACAATAGGAGATTTTATCTTGGATTACTCTGCCGATGAAGGGGCAAATTGGACAACCCTATCATCAAGTATTTCAGGTTCACAACGGTATTATGACTGGGCCGTTCCATTCACGACTACCAATAAAGCGCTTATAAGGGTAAGTCGTGGACGCCAATTTGACATCAGCGACACCAATTTTACCATATTACCTGTGCCCACCAATGTTGCATTTTCGGCCGAATGTGCCGGTACTACAAAAATTACATGGAGCCCCGTATTGAATGCAGTCGGGTACGATGTATTTGTACTTGGGACCAAGTTTATGGAATTAGTGACCTCTACAACTGCAACAGAGGCCATAGTCAGCGGGTTGGGTTCCGGTGCTAACTGGTTTGCCGTTCGTGCTACCCTTGGCGCTATGGGCAATGGCCGTAGGTCTATTGCTAAGTCCTATACTAACACTTCCTCAACCACCTGCACATTTCCGGTAAAACTTCTTTCTTTCAAAGCAGTGAAACAGGGTGAGCATGCAGAACTGTTATGGGTGACAGCAACCGAATTGGGTATTGTGAAATATGTTGTAGAACGATCTTCATCTGCTTCGTTTGATCAAATAGTGAATGTTGGAGAAGTTGCTTCACGCAACAGGACTGCAGTACAAGAATATAGGATGTCAGATAAAAGCATCCCTCACGGAGGCACATGGTATTACAGGTTACGCATTGTAGAAGTTGGCAAAACTGTTTACAGCAAGGTTGAAATACTGCAATGGGACAACAAAACGGATATTTCCATTTTTCCAAACCCGGCAAGTTCCACCTTGTCTATCTTGCTTGCGAAGCAATACACAGCACCACAGGCTGAGATCATTAATGAAAATGGTATAAAGGTTTTAGGTTTCAGGCTTTCATTGGTAAGCAACGCTGTTAATATTAGCAGCTTGCCGGCAGGATCTTATATCATCGTTCTGAAAGACGCAAAAGAAGGAATAATAGCGAGAAAGCAGTTTATTATAATGAGGTAGCACCGATGCGCTCGGTTTATACATGATATGCCACTTTTGAGGCCTAAAGAAAGCAGTAAAGACATTTGTTTTATGCTTTAGGTTGGATGCCTTGTTTCTTGTCATTTTGAGGTTTTTTTTCCAAGCGTCGAGTTGCAGCCATAGACCCCGGCTTCGGTAGACAGCGCAGGGTACCTTGCGGGAGAATTCAAGCGGACACGAAAAGTGGTTACTGAATCATGAAAACAAAATTGCGAATGGAGTGCAAACACTTTTTTAGTCATCAGGTAAGTTTGCATATTTACTCAAAATATTTAAAATCATTTACAAGTAGGTTATACAACTGCTGCTTTACAGCTTTGGTTAATTTACTTATTTCTGCAAAGCGGTTTAGCAATTCTGCATCTGCTTGCAACTCTGCGTATTTTTTTATTTGAATTAATCCACTGTAAGGCGTTAGAAAATCAGGATAATTGAAATATTTGAAGTACGGTTCAGTATGTAATCCATTATTGTATAAGTAATCTCCCTTACAATAATTATGATTCCAATATCTATACAGTTCAGTTATATGTTCTATTAATAGTAGGGCTGCTGCTCCCTCTCCTTTGAAGAGGGATGTGGTGAGGTAGGGCTGCAACGTAGTTGCCCAAAAACTTTCTCTATTAGTTGGGCAAAGCGGATTGTCTACAAATACTTCCGGCACATCTATTACCGGGTTATCTTTTTCAAACTTGGTAACTACACAGCGGTTCTCTGCCAATACAAATGCAAAGCATAAGGCATACCATTCTGCTTCTTTTACTTTTGTAATATT
>JANMZN010000487.1:0-3872 GCA_031383285.1 Segetibacter sp. | reverse complement strand
GCATACAACCTGAACATATAGAAAGCAGTCATTCCGGCGGTAATCACTCCAATAACCCAAAGCACTTTATTTTCTTCATAGGCTGCCGCTAGTATTTCATCCTTGCTAAAGAAACCGCTGAATGGCGGAATACCTGCAATAGCAAGACAAGCCAATAAGAAAGTAATATGAGTAATGGGTAAATGTTTTTTCAATCCACCCATTGCACGAATGTCTTGCTCATGGTGCATGGCATGTATCACACTTCCTGCGCCAAGGAATAACAAGGCTTTGAAAAAAGCATGTGTCATTACATGAAAAACAGCCCCGGTATAGGCACCTACACCTAAGCCTAGAAACATATAGCCTAATTGAGATACTGTTGAATAGGCCAATACTTTTTTGATATCATTCTGCTTAATCGCAATGGTAGCGGCAAAGAAAGCTGTTGCTAATCCAACTACTGCAACAATAGTCATGGTTGTTGGTGCAAGCGAATACATGATGTTGCTTCTAACGATCATGTAAATACCTGCGGTTACCATGGTAGCGGCATGTATAAGCGCTGATACAGGCGTAGGACCAGCCATTGCATCAGGTAACCACGTATAAAGCGGAATTTGAGCACTCTTTCCAGCGGCACCTAAAAACAGCAATAAGGTGATGCCAACTATAACCGGCGAATTGATGGCTGACATTGAAGTGATAATTCCATTGTCTGCATTGAAAAGACTAAGGTAAGAAACAGTACCGAAGGAATTTAGCATCCAAAATACTGCAAGCAAAAATCCCAGGTCTCCAATACGATTCATTACAAATGCCTTGCGTGCTGCATAATTGTAATTGTTGTTTTTAAACCAATATCCAATAAGTAAATAAGAACAGAGTCCTACCCCTTCCCAACCAATGAACATGATAACATAATTGGCACCCAAAACCAATAACAACATGGAAAATACAAACAGGTTAAGGTATGCGAAATATCGTCCGAAATGTTGTGGTTCTTCATCGTTCATGTAAGCGGTAGAGTAGACATGAATTAGAAAACCAACACCGGTAATAATTAATAGGAAAAGAGAAGACAACGCATCTATCTGAAAGGCGAAAGGAATAGTAAACGCCTGGACTTTGATAAAATCAAATAACGTAACAATCTGGGTTTCAAAACCAGTTTGCCTTACCTCAAAAAAAATACCGAGGCTAACAACAAATGAGGCCAATATCACTCCACTACCAATAATGCCAATCAGCGATTTGGACAATGCTTTTCTACCCAATCCATTGACTAGAAATCCAATCAAAGGAAAAAGCGGTACGAGATAAACCAATTTCGAAAATGTGTTCATTACTTTCAATAAAATGCAAAATGTAAAATGGAAATGATAAACACTCTCTAACTCTACATTTCTAATTTTTAATTCTTAAACCTGTTCAAAAAATTTACATCAACACTGTGCGTATTTCTATACATCATAACGATAATAGATAAGCCTACACAAACCTCTGCAGCTGCTACAACCATGATAAAAAATACAAAAATCTGCCCATCAATACCTGCTGTTGAAGCAGCATTTGAAGTTATTGCTTTTGCATGATGCATTTTAGAAAAAGCAACCAACAATACATTTACGGCATTTAGCATCAGCTCCACACACATAAATATTATAATGGCATTTCTACGGGTTAATACACCTGTAACACCAATACAAAAAAGCACAAATGAAAGTCCTATATAATAAATGATCGGCATCTGAACATCTTACATTCCCCGAAGGGAAAATTTTATTTCTAAACCAATAACGGCGTAGAAAAGTTATTAAATTCAATTTTACTTTCGTTTCTTTTCATAGAAGAGAACCGAAAATAAGAATACAGCTAGTCTTTCTTACCAATTACAACTGCACCAACCATGGCACTTAAAAACAGCACACTTGCTATTTCAAAGGGCACAACATAATCCTTAAATAGTACCATTCCAAGATTATTGATCAGCCCAATGTTTCCTGTTTTTACCAATGCAGTTGCACCCTTCATTTCAGATGCATCTCTTACTACGTCTATCATTACAAGCAACAATGACCCTCCGGCAATCAAACCTGCCATTTGCAAACGCTGATTTTTTCTTGGTTCTGCCTCGCTATTGAGATTCATCAACATAACTACAAAGAGAAACAATACCATTATGGCACCCGCATAAACGATGAGATTCACGATAGCAAGAAATTGTGCATTCAGCAATATATAATGCCCGGATAATGCAAAAAATACGATGATAAGCCACAAAATGCTGTGGATTGGATTTTTGCTGATTACAACCATAGTAGCACTCAGAAGTGCCAAGGCTGAAAGAAACCAGAATAATATTTCTGTTGTACTCATTATTTGCAGTTGGTATAGTAATTAATGCGTTGTTGGTGCTCTTTCTCCCTTCGCTTTTTCATAAGCTTCGGTTTCTGTCTTAGGGTTAGGTATCAACAAATCATCTTTACCATAAATAAATCCCTTGCGTTGGTAATTAGCCGGCGCAAATGTTTCACTTAAATAAATAGCATCTTTTGGACAAGCCTCTTCGCATAATCCACAGAAGATACATCGCAGCATATTAATTTCATATTTAGCCGCATACTTTTCCTCCTTGTATAAATTTTCTTCTCCTTTTTTTCTTTCTGCACCTTCCATGGTGATGGCTTCAGCAGGGCAAGCCAATGCGCACAAACCACAAGCTGTGCATTTTTCACGCCCTTCCTCATCCCGATTAAGAACATGCAATCCTCTGAAAACAGATGAAAACGCCCTTGTCTTTTCAGGATAATTAATGGTAGGCTTCTTTTTAAATATATGGCTGAAGGTAATGGCCATACCTTTTAATATGGCAGGCAGATACAACCGCTCCATAAAAGTCATCGGCTTCCGGTCAACCTGTTTTACTCTGTTTGTTAATGCTTGCATATATCTAATCAAAAGCAACCTACAAAAATCAATATTTTATAGGGTGCAAAATTATTTTTTTAATTCAATAAGCAAAATCGAAATAAATACTTTGAATTTCGTTGCTTTCTTAATTCAAATTTTCTATTTTAACAAATACCATATTTTCAACTATCCCATTCTCCACAAAATCACAGCACCTGTCACGAGCATATTTACCAATGCCAATGGTATAAGAGACTTCCATCCGAGGTTCATCAATTGGTCGTATCTAAACCTTGGCAAGGTCCATCTTACCCACATAAAAACAAAAATCATTATAAACGCCTTGGTTAATAAGGCCACAATTCCAATTAAAGCAGCCATGTTGGTCGATAAATTTGCCTCATTTACAAAAGGCATATCGTATCCCCCAAAATATAACGTAACCATGATGACACTACTAATAAACATATTGATATACTCTGAAAACAGGAAAAACCCTAGCTTCATACTTGAGTACTCCTGGTGATAACCAAAGTTTAATTCATTCTCTGCTTCTGACAAGTCAAATGGAGCACGGTTACACTCGGCGAAAGCACAAATTAAAAAGAGAAGGAAACCTAATGGCTGGTAAACAATATTCCACCATTTGCCTTGAATTTGCTGTTCTACAATTGTATTGAGGCTAAGCGATCCTGTAAGCATAAGCAATGCAATAATTGAAATACCCATTGCCAACTCGTAGCTGATTACCTGCGATGCTCCACGCATAGCAGCCATTAACGAGAATTTATTATTACTTGCCCAACCGCCAATCATAATACCATATATCCCGGTACTGATCACTCCAAAAATGTACAGCAGCCCAATATTTACATCAGCAATTTGGAGTTGAACAATTCTATCAATGCCAAATATATTGAAGTGAAGTGCTTTGCCCCAAGGGATGACAGCACTTGTCATCATAGCTGTCATCATGGCGA
>JANMZN010000550.1:0-6342 GCA_031383285.1 Segetibacter sp. | reverse complement strand
TGCTACAACAAAAAAAGTGCTTATTCAGCCTGACGGCAAGATAATAAGCGGCAGTTCTACATTTATTAATGGTATAAGTTACCTCACACTCATAAGGTATAATATTGACGGTAGCTTAGACAATTCCTTTGGCAACAATGGTATAGTAAATACACACCGAGGCCTTACTTGTGAATTGGGAGATATTGCTTTGCAGCCCGATGGAAAAATTCTAGCGGGTGGAAGTGTAAATGATACAAATAATTATAGCTACCAAGGATTTTTATTGATAAGATATTTACCCAATGGCACTATTGATAGCACTTTTGGCAACAATGGAACTGTCAAAACTTTCATGCCTGTAAATGAATTTTTATCACTAACCTGCATACTGGTAAAGCCAGATGGCAAAATTGTTGCCGGAGGTAAATACTCTACTAATGCTTTTACAGAAGACCCTGTAGTTGCACAGTATCTGCCCAATGGCAAACTAGACTCTTCGTTTAATTCGGTTGGCATAACTACAGTTTATTTTAATCTACCCCATGGCAAAGCCAAATCAGTTAGTGATATGGTTTCAACTATAGATCGAGAAATAATATTAACGGTAGAGGCAGATATAGTACCTGCTAACGATGGAAGCGATTATTTGATTGCCAAAATTCTTCCAAACGGTTTACTAGATAATTCCTTCGGTACAAATGGAAGCAACTCTACTGACCTCAATAATTCAATAGATCTTAGTTATGGCATTACTATGCTGCCTGATAGTTCTGTGGTGCTTGCAGGATCATTTTGGCAATCGCCTTTTTACCTTTTTGCAATGGTGAAATACACCTCCAATGGAAAGGTAGACAGCAGCTTTGGAATAAATGGAAGAGTGACTACTCGCTTTATTGGAAAAAGCGCATCTGCCAATAAAATAATAGTAGACCCTTCGGGAAAATTAGTTGTATGTGGCCAAGTATATACAGGTTCAATGAGCAGTAACGCTTACGATTTTGCGCTAGTTATGTACAATAGCAATGGAAGCTTGGATAGCTCTTTTGGTAGAAACGGAATGTTGACAACGGACTTTGGAAACAATAAGGATATTGCAAATAGCTGTGCTTTACAAGCTGATGGAAAAATTGTGCTTGCTGGCGATAGTTACAATGGTCAAACTACATCTATTGTACTAGCCCGTTATGATAGAAACTCTTTTTTACAATACAATAGTATAGATGGAATAGTGTTTATTGACAACAATGCAAATGGAATAAAGGAGGCGAATGAACGTTTTTATAGCAATGCAAAAATTTTGACAAAACACAATGCAGATTCTGTTATTACTTTCACTTTCAACGGAAGCTTTAGTATAGAAACTGACACCGGTTTATTTGTAAGCAAAGCAATAGCTCCGCTAAATTATTACAACATAGTTCCTGTAAGCCACACCTCGGTATTTTCAACTTATCTCAATACCGACAATGTAAGGTTTGGCCTGCAGCCTATTAATGGCAAACGAGATTTAGCCATCTACGTTATTCCAGAAAATACTCCTCGACCTGGTTTTCCAGTACGGTACCGAATTTTTTATAAAAACCAGGGAACAGATACTTTAACAAGTGGAACTATAAAACTGGTAAAAAGTAATCTTTGCAATTTTGCATCTGCTTCTCCTTTGCCTGCAAATGTTGTGGGCGATACACTTTGGTGGAATATTAGCAATTTGAAACCGATGGATACAGCAAGTATTTATTTACAACTTACGGTTTTACCACCACCAACTGTGAACCTAAACGACGTATTGAATACATCTCTATCCATTTCGATTGCAGGCAATGAACAAACGCCCAATGATAATGTGGACACGATAAGACAAGTTGTACGAAACTCTTACGATCCCAACGATAAAGCCGAAATCCACGGGGGCAAAATAACAGCTTTGCAAATAGCAAACGGCGAGTATCTTCAATACATTATTCGTTTTCAAAACACGGGCAACGATACAGCCTTCAATGTTTACATTAGAGACACTTTGGATAATAAACTAGACTGGAGCACATTCGGCGTAATTGATGCAAGTAGCAATTTTCAATTAAGCCTCAAAGATGGCAACAAATGCCAATTCACCTTTCCAAATATTATGTTGCCAGATAGCAATACAAACGAACCATTGAGCCACGGTTATCTTGTGTACATCATTAAACCCAAAACAAACTTAGTAGTTGGCAATGTAATTAAAAACAAAGCTGCCATTTATTTTGATTACAACTTGCCTGTTATTACCAATACAGAAAAGACTGAGGTGGTAGCAGAGGTATATCCGTTAAAACTTGTGAATTTTTCAGCCCGCAAAAGCCATTCAAGCTACTCTTTAAATGGAGAGGGTAGTAGCCAAGTTCTCCTCAATTGGACAACTGCAAACGAAGTGAATACAGATTATTTTGACATAGAAAGAAGTAATTCTGGAAAAGAATTTATCAGTATTGGTAAAGTAAAAGCCACAGCTAATTCACCTCTCACTACTTTCTATTCTTTTACTGACAAATCACCCCTTGCTACTGCCAATTACTATAGACTAAAAATAGTTGACAAAGACGGTAAATTTGAATATAGCCCTATTAGAATGATCGGTATCATGGGCAGTTTCTCTATTCGTATTTACCCAAATCCGGCAAAAGATAAATTGCAATTGCAAATTGACAACTACAGGAAACAAACCCTACAAGTAGAAGTGATTTCGCAGGATGGAAAAGTTGTTCTTAGCACAAATATTTATCAAACTGAAGGCTCTATTTTGCGAAGCATCAGTACAACTCAATTACAAAAGGGTATGTATTCTGTTAGGGTCTTCTCAAAAGCTACAACTGTCAAGAGTGAAGATGAGCAACAGATATTGACATTCGAAAAGATGTAAGTAGTATATTCAGATTGTTTTTGCCTTTGTTAGTGTTAGTAAAAGAGTAATTAGTCAACGCAAGGAAGGGTGTTCTTCAACTGCAAACATTTAACCCTATGTAACTCGCTTTTTTGATTTATCAAATAGTTACCTTCTGTTTTTTAGAATTGTATTTAATGCTTTGTCAAACTTGATACTGTAATCGACATTAGCTTCAAACTCATGTCCTAATTCAACAAGTTTATTTTTATGATTTATAGTGTAAAAAGACCAAAAATAGGTACCTGCCAATGCAACACTTGTAATTATATTATTTCTAGTGTCCAACTCCGGGTTCGGTAGCTCCTCAAATCCACGTATACGGATCAATGATTTTTTTTTAAGGTCAGTCAAGTATAAATGATAAGTGGGATTTGCCCTTCCTCCTGTGTAATAGAATATCAACACGTCTTTTACTTTATCGTTATTAAAATCTTTGAAAGAAATGTCAGGGTGCATACAGTGTAAGCTGTCCTTAAAAAGAGTATCTACTCTCTTTTCAGTTTTCTTAGTCAAGGTAAGCGTTGTATTTTTTGTTGATGCATTCGAGTTTGCATTATCAAAAGTGTGTAGGAAAAGCATGTAATTTTCATCTCCAAAAACCATAGCGCTGTCATCGGTAATAATATCTTCATCAGTTAGGTCTGTTGTATGATATGAAGGTTGCTTTTCGAGTATAGTGACAGTATTTTTATTATTGCTCGCCTCAACATTTTGCGAAGGTTTTTTATTTTCGCAAGAAATCAAGGAAGTAAGCAAGATCGTCAACAATAGATAACTATTCACTATGAGTTGAAAGATCGCCCAACTCTTAAATCGCTCTATCTTTTCAATACCCCAAGTATAATTAACCATTCAATAATTTATTTAAACCAACAACCATCTTCGGGCAGAGCAAGAAAAAATATAACGATTCTAAAATCAAAAATCATTACAATAATACATATCAGCTTTCAGCCGTTCAGTAATCGCCTTATGGCGCTTCCAGCTATTGCCAAACACAATTTGTCTTCGCTGTATTTTAATTTCAATGGTCTTTTATTGCACAATCAATTTTCTATTAAATAATTTTTGTCCTTCTGAATCTAAAATGGAAACAGAATAAATACCTCCAACCCATTGATCAGTTTTCAGGTTCAATATGTTTCTTCCGGCAATGCAATTGGTCGGTTGTTGAAAAATAATTTTTCCTGTCATGTCACAAGCAATTAAGCGACATTTTGGTGCTGCTTTTTCATTTAAAAAACGAATGGTTACGATGCACTTAGAAAAAACAGGATTGGGGGACATGGATTCGTTATGCTTGTTATCATCAACTAATATTTCATTACTAATTATTTGCTTAAAAAACACATCATCAGCCGTAGTAAAGTATTGCTTCCGCCAGGTATCCCAATAGGTAGAAAAGCCACGAATTTCATACTCATAAAAAGTATTGGGCGTTAATCCCGATATGTTGAATCTTGATGTTGAATTTGAAACTGTTTTTATCCACGTGGTCGTATTAAACGGCCGGTAACGGATTTGTGCCCGAATAGTTCCTGGGCTTTTGTTCCAGAATATAGATTGTATGGTAGGTGATTGGTTTCTTTCTGCTATTACTGTTGCATTGTATCCGCCTAATGCTTGCTTTTGAGTAAAAGATTTTTCGATGGACCATTGCGTCCAAACACCATTGCATTCTGAGCGAAATCTGATTCGATAAGAGGAATCCAATATCAAATTATTAAGGGTAATAAATGATTTGGTACTTATTTTACTGTTCCATGTAGTAGCATTGGATAGCTTGTAATCAATCTGGTACTTGCTAATGCCCGGAATGCGATTCCAAATAATGTCAGATCGGTTATTGGATATCCAACAAGCTCGGAATTCTTCTGGGGCAAAACATGTATTGGTGGTAGGCTCATAAGCCCGATACTGTGTTCCTTGCCAGGAAAGGTGCCTGAAAATAATTTTTGTACCCAATCTACCCATTACTCTAAAGCTTGAATTGGTATAAAAAGATTGATAATTATCGTGCAAAGAAAGTTCCTGAATTTTCTGTTCGATGGTTCCATCATTTTTCCTGAACTCATCTCCATATATACTATCCTGATCGGAATAATATTGAATGCCATCAAAAAAATTCATTCCAATATTGTAGCCATTCTTAAATCCTGAAATGCTAACAGCTCCCCTTATGGTATCAAAACTGTAACATTTCTCTTGTCCCTGCACTCTAAATATTATTTTTGATAAGTTAGGATGAATACCATTTGGGAGTTGTAATGAGGAAGCACTTCCTTGGTTAACATCTGACAACCGCTTGGCATTCCCTATTGTTCCATTTGTTCTCCAAAGTTCTAAACCATTTACGCCATCATTGGCGCCAAAATAAAAAAACCTTCCATATGGTTCTCCAATATGAGGACCATAAAATCCGCCTAATGCACCATTTGCTCCAGGGTTAATATCAATAACCATTTCTGTACCACCTGCTGAGCCATCACTGCGCCACAATTCGTAACCTTTGCTATCGCTAATGGCATCAAACATAACAAGGTTGCCAAACTTTGTAAAGTGAGATGGAAAAGAATTGCCAGCTCCGGGATTAATATCTTTTAATAGATAAGTACCATTGGGTGTTCCATCTGTCCGCCATAAATCGGTGCCGGTAATACCTCCTGTTTGCCTTGCACTTAGTACACCATATGCACCCATGGAAAATACATCATAAATGATCTCGAAAGATTTAAGGACTGTTATACTGGGAACACTTACGTTGAGCCTGTTGAGCGTTACTGAATTGGCACCGTTTGACGTCACAAAAAGCAACTTATTGTTAATGATTGATAATTGACCGATATTGCTACTCGCAGGGCCGGCAGTCAATTCATAAAAAAGTTGGGTGCCATTTGTTGTCCCGTCTGTTCTCCATATTTCAAAACCATTGGTAGGGGTACGTGGTATAAAGTATAAATAACCCTTGAATACAACAGCTGAGAAATAGGAGCTGGCAAATGCTCCAACTACACCCGGGTAAATATCTTTAACTACATAGGTACCATCTGCTGTACCATCTGTGCGCCACAGTTCAGTACCTACTGTACTGTTTGCAGCCAAATAATATAACACACCATTCATCTCAACACCTTTATCGGATAAATACTGTGTATAATCGGGATTGATTGTTGAAAGCAAGGTGGTTTGGGCATTTCCCAGGTAACCAAAAATAGTAACTGCTAAGAGTAAAATTGCTTTTTTCATATGTTTCTATATGTTTTCTTTATTTACAAAATAAGGTTAATTAAATTAGGCTTTATTTGTATAATTTCAAGTTTTACTTTTATTAATGTTTAAATATCTTTTCTTTATTTTAAATCATAATATTGTAGTAACTTTTCAATATTTCCGGAAAAACTATCTTTTTTAAATCAGACTAGTTCACCTAGGTCACA
>JANMZN010000350.1:0-2733 GCA_031383285.1 Segetibacter sp. | reverse complement strand
TTATCATCATCTATATCATTGTCTGGAAATGGACTGGTTGCACTAGTAGATGCATTTGGACTTTGCTGGTAGCCTGGAGCAATAGGTATAGAAGCAATATATCGACCGGCTACTAATTCAGAAAATTTATATCTTCCATTTGCGTCACTAGTAGTAGTCCTAATAGCCAATCCATCTGGAATATTATCAAAATTATTATCGGCATAAAGACTAACCACAATATTTGGAATACCTGGCTCGTTATTATCTCTCTTACCATCACCGTCAAAATCATTCCAAACCTGATTCCCTAAAGAAAGTACTCCAGGGCAAACTGATGGTTTTAAATCAATATCATTTTTACCTATCTTACTAGGACTTGCATGTACTCTCACAACTTTTGGATAACCAAAGCCTGCAACTCCAAATGCTGATAAACTTACTTTGGCTTCATATGTAACATTAAAATCCCAATTAGGGTATGTAGCGTTTGGCGCATAGCTGCTATTTGTAGTAGGACTATTAGAAGTCAATACATAACCTTTCTCATTAAGATTTGAATCTAATGAAGTTTTTACATTAACTACATCTGAAGCGTTGCCTAAACTAATGCTTCCATCGCCGCCAGTCACACCTAAACTTTTGTATCCCGAAGGAACAATAGAACTAGGAGAAAGATAATCCATTTTAAATTCCATCTTCTTAACACCAACTGCATCATACAACTCCATTTGCATATTGTCTGATGTAACCAAATCATTAAAAGTATGTGCCGATGGCCAACCAATGACACCGCTACCATAAGTATTATCAACAAGCGTTTTATCTAAAGTTGTTTTAATTGTAACAGTATTATCAGAATTAATCGTCCAAACAGATTTCGCAGTTCCGTCTGCACCCGCATCTGGACCTGTACCACCCATTACTATGGTTGTACATGTTTGTCCTACGTCACCACCTGTTTTATTTTGATCTCCATCGTGTACCATAAATTGCAAACGATATGTATGCCCGGGCAATAAGCCTAACTGACTTACATTCCATACAACTTCAGTACCATAGCCTTCGTCCTTCAGATTTGAGAACCCCACAGCAGGGACATCGCTACCAGCGCCAAGCGTCCAATTATTTTTTGCAGGGTTTGCCTCTGGAGTAACTGTAACGACTTCCGGATTTCTAGTTTTATCTACAGTTCTAGTTGCACTTTTCCATGTTCCACAAATTTTATGTGGTGCAACACCTGTTCCACCCTGCTGCCAATCTCCTATTCTACTTGTTGTCCCATTTGTTGTTAGATCAGTAATGAAAAGTGCCGGCCACAATGGACGACCACCACCAGCTGCAACATCATTGCCTGATTGATCTCCTGAAGCTATGGTTGTACCAACCAAAGGATTAATTACACATCCGGGGGTTGTTGATTTTGGAGTTATTGGATAATTGGTAGTTGTAGTTCCGCTTGAAGTTTTTATAATAACGCTTTTTACACCCAAAGTCATTGCATGTTCATCTCCATAATACATCCTGATTTCAGAAGTCGCATTCCCACAAGTTGAAGGGCCTGGTTCCGCATATCTTAGAACTTCACTTTCATTGAATACCACTGCTGAACGTGGCAGGTTGCTGTTGTCCGGATAATTTACAACACAGCTTTGACAGCCAATGTTTATTTGTCCAAAGCATTCTGTTCCACCACCTGAAGGAGACTGATTGGTGAAACCTGCATCTATAGTAAAATTACTAACACCTGCAGCCACTGTAACACTTACAGCACCATTGATTGGATCACTGTCTTTTGAGTCATCTGCACCAATGTTTGAACGACTAGGGAAAAAACCCGATGGAGTAGAAAATGAAACCGTGAAAGTTCCAGGGCCTAGATTTTTAAAATCATAGTAGCCATCATTATTAAAGAAACTTGTTGTAGTAGTTGCAGTTGTGCCATCCTGAAAAGTAATTGTAACAGTAACGCCGTTTATGCCTGGCTCATTTGCATCTTGAATGCCATTTGCATTCAGGTCATTCCATACAAAATCACCAATAAAGGCAACCCCACACAATGCCAAATCAAATGTATTGTTTCCATTAGCTCCATCACCATCATCTATGGGTTCTATACCGTCCGTTAATGTAATCGCATTTGAATAAATAACACCGCCAAGACCATTTGGTCCAACCAACGTAACAGCATTGTTATCATCATCTATATCATTGTCTGGAAATGGACTGGTTGCACTAGTAGATGCATTTGGGCTTTGCTGGTAGCCTGGAGCAATAGGTATAGAAGCAATATAACGACCGGCTACTAATTCTGAGAAATTATATCGTCCATTTGCATCAGTGGTGGCAGTACCAATGGCCAAACCATCAGGTAAATTATCGTAGTTATCATCAGCATAAAGGCTAACAACAATATTTGGAATGCCTGGCTCATTACTATCTCTCCTCCCATCTCCGTCAAAATCATTCCAAACCTGGTTTCCTAAAGAAAGCGCTCCAGGACAATAAATTGGTATTACATTTCCTGTAGAACTATTGGAGCCGGTTGTATTAGATCCTCCACCACCTCGAGCACCTCCTGTTACAAAATTCTTGAAATTATTCGGAGTTCCAGATTGAACACTTCCATCAACTGTAGCAATTCCCAATGCATTATAATCATTGCTGAATGATGTATATACGGCAGCGGACCATTGCCAGGCAGCACTTAAGCCGCCAGTATTTCCAGAAAAATTTGCTTTCCATGTTACAGGC
>JANMZN010000319.1:0-19248 GCA_031383285.1 Segetibacter sp. | reverse complement strand
GCCCTGACAGCTACCATTACTAATGATAACCCTGTATTGTATTTTGGCTATTCTTTAGATCAGTCTGCCATCATTAATGTTAAGCCATCGGGAGGTACACCGCCTTATAAAGTTTCATATACCATGAACCGTCCTATTAATTGCAATTTGATAAACAGTACAGGCGATGAAATGTGGACACCGGGTGCTAATACAAGCACCAATCAATACACTACCTGCCCATCGTCAGGGTCATCGTTAGGCAACCCGGTTTCTACATCTAATACAAGCATTACGTCAGCCACCGGATATTCTTTAAATGTAACACTAATGCAAAATGCAGTTATATCAGCAACAGTTACCGATGCAAAAGGGTGCACCTTTACGGTTACCAACAGTATACATGCAGAAGACGTACGGTGCTTTGCAGGAAATAGTACTATTGTTAAGGTAAAGATTTGTCATAAAACAGGAAGTGCCAAAAATCCATGTGTTTCAATATGTGTGGATAACAGCGCAGTTGCAGAACACTTATCTCATGGCGATTTCCTTGGAACCTGTACTTCAAACTGTCTTCCACCGCCTTTGGTTAGAGCTGCACCTTTGGTAAAATCTTATGCAGAATTAAATGTGAGAGTAATAAGTAATCCAACATATAACTTCTTTAAATTAAAGTTTGAGAGTGACAGAATAAAAGAAAGTATTACGATGAAAGTAGTAGATATCAATGGTAGAATTATGGAAGTAAAGCAAGGTATAATGAGCGATCAGATTGTTGAAATAGGAAGTACCTATAATGCGGGTGTTTACTTTGCCGAAATAAGTCAGGGTAGTCAAAGAAAGATTTTAAAACTGGTAAAACTTTCAAAAGAATAATTAAATAAAATAGATAAAAATTAAAAAGCCGCTCATGTTTATGGGCGGCTTTTGTGTTGGTAATAGAAGACTAATGATTAAGAAAAATAGTTGAATGCCTGACTAAAAATATTCCCCAACATTGATAAAAAGCCCTTTTGATCCCTGAGTGCCAAATCCATAATCAATACCCAAATTTGTTTGTGAACTCTTTTTTAATTTTATTCTAAGACCAGCACCAAAGCCAGGTTGTATTTTTTGAAAACTACTTGCCTGCTCCGCGGCGAATGTTTCTGCGTTGGCAAATACGACCGCTCCAAATAGTCCATTGGGGACTAACCTGAATCTGTACTCTGTTTCCAAGTACATCATTTTAGATCCCCTAAACCTGCCTTGAATATATCCACGACCTGTACAATTATACGTATCCCATCCATTACTTGGCAAGTCTAGATAGGGAGGATGCCCTTTTAATATTAACCAATTGTAAGACCAGAATGCTAATACGTTTTGCGAAGTTTTTGAAAGGTGAATATACTTTCTGATATCAAATATGAGTGAATGCCAATTGTCATTACTACCCAGTGATTTTAAATTATTCCTTAATTGAATGGCAGTATAAAAACCTTTAGATGCATTGATTAGATTGTCTCTTGTATCATACAAGGCATTTAGAGTTATTCCGCTAGAAATACTTTCACCAGTTGGACCATATTTATCGTAGTCGGCAATAGCCCCATTAGCTAAGCCCGAATGAGATATGTCCCATCTGTAATCAATGATATACCCTATACCTGCATATACCGGCCCTTTTATTTTTTTGTAGAAAACCTGATAAAACCGGGCAAACTTATAATCCATTGGGTCTTCATTTGTTGAGGTACTGCCAGAACCTAATCCAAATGTGCTCTGCGGATACTTATAAAATCTAAAGTCACCTACCAGATTGTACTTGTTTCCTTTTGTCCAAATGTTAGATTGAATGGGAATGTAGAATTGTTTGTTTTGTGTATAAGTTATATTTCCTGAAATGGCTGATAATCTTGATTCTTTATTAGCTCTGAAGGCAACATTACCGGATATCACACCTGCAAGTTTTGTTTGTAAAGAATAACCTATAGCAGGAATAATAGATAATACAGGTCCTGAAATAATGGTATCAGAATCTGGCTTTTTTGTTTTATTCACTAATAATTTAATTACATCTGCAAGGTCTTTTAATGGAATATATTTTTCTGGTTTGGTTGTATCGGAGCGCAAGTCGAAACTAACTGCCCGTTCATTTTTATTTGTTAGTTGAGCCCAAGCATTCTGTGGGGGAAAAGACAATATCATAAGCGGAAACAATGTCAATTTGCTTACGATTTTTACTGCATTAAATAAGTGGAATTTAACTGGCAAGTTAATTAGATATCAATGTTTTTAGGAAATGCAATGCTTTGGCAAAAAAAAGCTTTTAATGCAAATTAAACGACAAATTCATTTAATTAAATGTTAGAGAACCGAAAAGTGGATATTGCAAATTTCTTAGTTGACTGCAGATAGTTATATCGTTTGGCTATTCATTATTTGAGTTCTTTTTTTATTATTGGGGCTAACATTTGTGCCCATTTAGCATATTCCTTCCCTGAGGGATGAAGCCCATCACTTGCTATTAGCGTAGCATCTGTTGCAGCTTGTCTTGTAGAAGAAGTAATGTCTGTGTAGGAAATATTATACTGTACCGTTACTTGTTTATTAATGACATTAAAGCGGTCAATTTCCATACTTACCCTTGCTTTTTCTGATGCCGATACAAATGGAGTAACACTATAATCAGGAATGCTTAATACAAATACTCTTTTTTTATTGCCCAAGGCTAAAGTTATAGCAGTATTGAGAAGTTGAGTAAATCTGATACGGTATCCTCCTGAGTCCATTCTTTGATATTGATCGTTTACTCCAATTAGTAATGTCACTATATCAAAGTTTTTTGGAGGGTTTTGTTGGGTGATCGCATTTATCAGGCTGCTAGTCGTCCATCCGGTGGTAGCTATATAAACTGGGTCAGCGATTTTTAATGATTCGGCTTTGAGGACATTAACAATTTGGGCAGGAAATCTTTCGGATGGCTGTACACCTTGTCCTATGGTGTATGAATCGCCCAGTGCAAGCCATGTAAATGTTTTAGTGGCATTAGTATCAGGGTTGTGGTTGGTAGTATCAATGACAACAGGGGAATAATTAATGTTTTGTTGCTCTTTTATACACCCTATGCAGCTGATTAATGGTAAAATTACAAATAGAATAATTTTAAAACATTTTTTCATTAATACGATTTTATCTATTACAAATACGAATTGTAAAATGTTTTGGTTCACAAAAAAAAATCAAAGCTTACTTTTGTGCTCATTTAGCATTTATAAAATAAAAACTTAAGGTAATGGCTGACAAAATTAAAGTATCAAATCCAGTTGTTGAACTTGATGGTGATGAAATGACTCGGATTATCTGGAAATTTATTAAAGACAAATTGATTCTTCCATATTTAGACTTAGACATAAAATACTATGATCTCGGAATTGAATATAGAGATGAAACCAATGATCAGGTTACAATAGATGCAGCGAATGCCATCAAACAATATGGAGTAGGAATTAAATGCGCAACTATTACGCCTGATGAGGAAAGAGTGAAAGAATTTAAGCTGAAACAAATGTGGAAGTCGCCAAACGGTACCATTAGAAATATTCTTGACGGTACGGTGTTCAGAGAGCCAATAGTAATGAATAATGTGCCCCGCCTCGTACCAAACTGGACAGCACCAATTTGTATAGGTCGTCACGCATTTGGAGATCAGTATCGTGCTACTGATTTTATAACGAACGGAAAAGGAAAACTGACCATCAAGTTTGAAGGTGAAGATGGAAAGACCATTGAACATGAAGTGTATAATTTCAAAGGCGATGGTGTGGCTTTAGCTATGTACAATACCGATGAGAGTATTTATGGTTTTGCAAGAAGTTGTTTTAATACAGCTTTGCAAAAGAAATGGCCTTTATACCTTTCTACGAAAAACACTATCCTTAAAAAATATGATGGCAGGTTCAAAGACATTTTTGAAGAAGTTTACCAGAATGAGTTTAAGACCTCTTATGATGCAGTAGGTATCACTTACGAACATAGATTAATTGATGACATGGTTGCAAGTGCGTTAAAATGGAATGGCAACTTTGTATGGGCATGTAAGAATTATGATGGCGATGTACAAAGCGATACAGTAGCGCAAGGATTTGGTTCTTTGGGTTTAATGACTTCTACATTGGTAACGCCAGATGGAAATACAATGGAAGCAGAAGCTGCACATGGTACAGTGACCCGCCACTACCGTGAACATCAAAAAGGAAAGCCAACCTCTACAAATCCAATTGCTTCCATATTTGCATGGACAAGAGGATTGGAGTTTAGAGGTAAGTTAGACAATAACCAGGAGCTTATTAACTTCTGCCATGCATTGGAGCAGGTGTGTATAGAAACAGTGCAAAGTGGTAAAATGACGAAAGACCTTGCCATCACTATTAAGCCCAAAGTTGAGCATGGTACCGATTATCTATATACCGAAGAATTTTTGGAAGCATTAGATGAAAACCTAAAAGCGAAACTGATAAAGTAGTATCCTTAACTAATTGAAAATGAAAAAATACCTCCGCAGAACGTGGCGGTATTTTTTTAATTTCCATTTTTTACCCCCTAATTTAAAATCCAAATCGTGTAATTTAGTATGGAGGCAAATGTCACCCAGGAAATATAAGGAACTAGCAACCATGCAGCAGTTTTATTAATTCGTGCAAAAGCGAAAATTGTCAAAAGGATGAACCCCCAAAGTGTACTAATATCCACCAATGCCCAACCAATCTGATGTTGACCAAAGAAAATTAATGACCAAAGAAAATTGAACAGCATTTGTAAACTCCAAAACCAAATGGCACCAGACTTTTGTTTGATTGGAGCATTGCTTTTCCAAACAATAAAAAGAGAAATGCCCATCATCAAATACAACGAAGTCCATACAGGTCCAAATACCCAAGCCGGAGGATTCCATGAAGGCTTAATCACTTCTGTTTTGTACCAACTTGTTACATTAGAAACAGTGAAAAATCCAGAAATGCCGCCAACTATTTGCGGTATCGCAATTGAGATGACTGCTTTTGACCAATTCTTCATAATAATAGAAACATTTGTGTAATAGTATCGTTTGCAAACTACATTTTAATTGTGATCGGTAACAATTATATAACACAATTAATATTGGGCTGAAAAGCGCCTAATATTCTTCAATATAGAGACCAATCAAATATAAAATTTGGGTAAAACTGATTTCAAAATCTTGTCATTATTTACATAATATCTAAAAAAACATGAGGCAGTAAAAATAATCAGCAATTCAGTAAAAGTAATTTATGGCTCATCCTCATTTTTAGTAAGAATGGCTGGGGGAGGAGTAAGCGGTTTTTTATTATCAGCCTTCTTATTTTTCTTAAATATGCTAAAGCTGTCAAAATCTTTTCTGTAGGACAGACTTGCTCCCTGACGGCTAAGTCGGCCAACTGCACCTGCTGTAATGTCGAGGTTGTTTCGGCTGAAAACAATGCCCCTTATTTTTCTATCTTGAGATAAGATGACTTCTACAGTAAGATCTGGCAACCATTGTAGATTTCCAAGTTGTTGAGATGTAGAGGAACTGCCACCAAGGCTTCTAAAGTCAAGGTCTCCACCGAAGGTTACAATAACCTTATTATTAAGAAGGCTTTTGCCAATTTTAAAATTAACTTTTTGTCTGTCTATGGAGTTTGTAGCAGTCACATTCCCACTGAAAAGATTTCCACTACTGTAGAATGAGGTACTAACATCAAACTTTAAACTATGATCACCAGTCAACTTGTAGAGGATGTTGCTAACCACATTGTTTACTTGTTTGGAGAAAAGGTCAGATAAAGTGTTATAGCCTAAGGTAGCAAGGTTTGCCTGTAGTTTTCGACCTTCTCCATAAGGTGCAAAAGATCCAAAAACAATCAGGTAGGTGACTTGCTTAAGCATCTCATTATCATCCCTTTCTAGCTTTGAAAGAAATTGATTAAAAGTCTCATCATTTTTTACTTGCGACCCTGCAGGAAAATCTAATTTGAATTTGATATCAGGCTTTGTCAATTTGCCATTAAGGTCTGCAATAACATATACATCACCTTGATATCCTTGTACTGATCCGCCAAGATTCTGCGCCCCTACAAGATCGCCTAACCTTACACGTTCTGCTATGTAAAGTGCTTCAATAGACATCTTAGCATTGTAAGGGTCACCATTCCACTCAATAAAACTATTGGCATTTTCTCTAAGGATAAATGGCTTTTTAATAAAGGATTGGAAGTTGAAATCGTAACTGCCACTTTGTATATCATACCGACCATTCATAGTTAGGTTATCTGCCGTTCCTGCGTGTATCCTTAAGCGACCATTACCTATTGCTTTTATAATATCTCCTGTAAGTGGATCAAGTATTACATCAATCTTGGCTAAGGGATTAGCGGTAAGATCAAGATCAACAACCACATTCGTAGCACTTTGTATTTTTACTGTTTTCATTTCTGTACCGTATTCTTTAAAAACAATAAAATCTGCATCAGCACTTTCTCGGGTTGCATTAGTCGGTATGAAAATATGAGAACTATCAACGGGTTCTCCTGTTATTCCAATGTGAATATTCTCTTGTGGTCCTGATATTTTCATCGTTGCTTTTCCAATGGCAGTTCCGTAAAATTGACTGTTGTCTGTGGGTTTAGTATCTATTAGTAATAGTTTATTGGTGCTGAGGTCTATGTCAAACTTAAGGTCTCTAAGCTGGCGCTGATAGAGTTTGCCTTTTACCAAACCTTTATTGTTAAATTTGTCCTTTATATAGAATTTTCCAAAGTCAATAAGTCCTTCTTTAAATACAAAAGTGGCGCTATCTACAAAGTATTTTACTTTGGTAAAATTGACAATCAAGCTTCCTTTTTGCAGGGTAACTCTGCCAATAAGATCAGGCTTATTCGGATTGCCATTTATTTTTAATTCACCAGTAGCAATACCACTAATATCACTAAAGATGTTATCTAGAAATTTATTTAAAATATTGACTTTTGTATTGTTCAAATTAATAGAAGTCAGCAATGGTCTGCCTATAGTATCTGCAAGGTTATAACTTCCTGAAGCCAGAAAATTATAGAGCTCATTTTCAGAAGTTACATTGAAATTTATTTTCTTGTTATTACTGTTATAATCACCAATAATATTCACTAAACCAATTGAGTCATTGTCGAACCTTAGGTACTCAGCTTTCAGCTCTGTTTCCACTTTAAATTTTCCAAAGAAATCTTTCATTACGGCTTCGCCGGAAACAACTCCTTCTAACCGAGTATTTTTACCAACTATGAATGGAGCAAAGTCATTTAGATTTACATTTTGAAATTTTACTACAAGGTTGCTTTTGCTGAATTCTTCATCGTACGTGGTTTGTACATCTATGTGTTGTAAGCTTTGAGTGAAACGTACATTTTCAGCAGATACGAAATTCTTTCTAATTACAATTTCGCCTTCTTTTTCCAGTAGCCATCGTTTATCATTGATTACAAAATCGGATGGATTGAAATTTATTCTTATACCATCGGTATAAGTTGATAAGTTGGCATTTAAGTTCAGTTCATTCAGTGTATTGTTTGCTTTTGTTTTTATACTGACAACTGACAGGTCTTTTTTCGAAACTATTTTTATATTGGTGTTAGGAAAATGAGTGCTATCACTTACATAAATGTTTTCAATGTCTCCAGTTAATTGTAATTCATTATAATTGCCTCTACCAGCAAGTCGAATGTTGGTGAAGATATTTTTCTTAAATGCTAACTCAGGAACATCTGCATTGAGTTCAAAGATCGTATCAAGTGTGTTGATCGTTCCACTAATGCTGCTGTTGCTAAGTCCTGTAATGTCTTTTGAAAATAGATGTGTATAGCCTTCAATATTTTTTGTATTTACTATAAAATTTAATTCCTGCGTATTATAATTATAAGAAGGCGCTTTTATGTAGGATGGATAATAATTGTGTAGGAATAGCTGAAAAGTATTCGGAAGTTCATGAATATTATACTTGCCATCAATAGAAGCATCAAATTCATTGCTTCGGAGGGTAAGTGTCCTTTTCCCGTTTTCAAAATCTGATTGAAGTGAAAGAGAGTCCAGATTTATCCTTACTGTATCATATAGAACACTAGTATTATAAACTTTTACTGAACCAAGAAATTCATCAATATTATTTCCACTAAAGTTAACATCAAACAACCCGGTTGCCTCTAACCTTTTATGATATAAATTTAGTTTTTGAAAATTGCTTTTCGAAAGATCTCCCAGAATATTAAAACGTGGAAGGTTACCTGTGAAATCAATTTTTACAGTTGTAAAAAGGTTTATATTATCATCATCTAGTTTAATGGTACCATCAAATTGTTTGCGTTGAAAAGTTCCTTCAACATTCATAGCCTGATATGAATAGTCTTTAAAACTAACATTGCTTATCTTCCCTTCTACAGCCGTTTTTAGAGAATTTAGTGTCAGACCGACTCCTTTAATTGAACCATTAAAAGTCATGGTTCCTAAATCTTTTACCACTAAAAATCTTCCAATATCGAACTGCCTAGTGATAAGCCTTGCAGAATAAACCGGTGCAGCCTTTTGAGGAAATTCGATAGCAATATCTGCGCTGAAACCACCAAGGTTTGTACTATAGTTTCCATTGGTTGTAAACTTATTAATGGTTCCTTTAAAATTGCCATTAAATTTTATCTCACCAAGAGAAACTAAAGAAGGCACTTCTACCTTAATGATGGAAGGAAAAAATACTGTAGCATCCTTGTAATTAGTCTGTAAACTGCCTGATTGAAAATCGAATATTGTTTTGTCTAAATCTGGCAATCCTATTATGGTAATATTGCCACTTATGTTAGTGTTATTCCCTACTCTTGCAAAAAGGTTTTTTATTGATAGATTTGTTACAGTTCCTTTTCCTTCTCCTGATATAGAAATCTTCTTTTTCCAATTTTTGGCTTCAGTAGCAAAATAGGCAATATCATCACTGTTGATAATGGAGTTTTTAAAAATAATTGCCATGTTAATTTTTTCAACATAATTTCTGACATCTTTATTGAAGTCAGAAAATTTCATTGCATAGTAATTTTGAAGGTGGCTTTGTGGCGTTATTAGATTTAAGTTTGCAAACTCCATAATCTGCGGCGTCAATTTGAAGTTAGTTTTAAATTGTTTCAAAACAAATCCGCATCTTTCTTTCGCAGCAATGTCCACTTTGCATTTAATGGTGTCCTTAAAGAAGCTCAAATCGTTAATAAATCCGGAAATTTTTTCAATTTTTAAGTGTGACGCATCAAAAGATCCAGGTGTAGGTATCCGGCTATTTGTGTAATTCTGATAAGTTCCATTCTTAATTGCTAGCTTGCTAATTAGCAGACGAAGGCTTCCTTTATTGAAGTACAATTCCCCTTCTTTTGATATTGTTTTTAACTTCGTAATCGCTGGTCGAAGTCCTTCGAACGCTGTAATGGAAAAAATGGGACTTTCTAGTTTTAGTTCTTTTATATCAAAAGAGTTTTCATTCAGGTTTATACCATTTGCGTCTAGTTGCATTTTGCCCAACTTCGCTTCAATCAATGTACCAATCCATTCATCATTTTGTCTAAAAACTACATTTTTGAAATCTAGTTTTTTCAAGTTAAACCGAAGTTTACTTCCACTGCTTTTTTGCGTAGATGATGGAGAAAAGTAGCTGATAAGAAATTGATAATTCCAAGTGGAGTCTTTTCTTTGGAGATTAATAAATGCATCCTCTAACGCCATATATTTAAGCACCAATTCATCTTTTATGAAAAACCAATCGGTAACCCTCATTTTTAATTGGTCTGCGTAGAGTAAGGTATCTTTTTGATGATCTTTTATGAGCGTACCATCAAGGTTAAGGCTGTTAAAAAAAGAAAAACTGATATGGTTTATCCTGACTTCAGTATTCAAATCTGCTGATAGCCTTTTGGTAACTTTTCCTAGTATCCAGTTTTGGATGGGGTCTGTTTGAATCAACAACAATACAAGCACTATTATACCTAATAGGGTCAGTATTATTTTTCCAATAATTCGTAGGACTTTCTTCAGGGGTGGCTATTTTATTTGTAAAAGTAATCAATCAAGACTGGTATGCAAAGACAATACCATCTATTTTTACATATTAATTATTAAGTATTTTAATTAATTCGGTGAAATCTATTCCTTTTTTATATACTTTAATCAATCTGCCCTTTTTGTCATACAAAGCTGAAAAAGGAGTGGATTTTACATCGTAAAAACTTGTAATGAGCATAGCGAGATCGCTTCCTATCTTAATGGTAGGAAATCTGGAAATCTTAAAATAATTTGAAAAATCGACCATATCTTGGAATGGCCTACTAGTAACCATTACAATTTGAAGTTTTTTCAACTCATTCATTTTTCCAAGAAGTTCCTGAGTTTCTATTTTGCAATGGCCACAATCCGGGCTAAAATATAAAATTAGGGTTGCAACTTCATCTTTCAGATGAATTTTACTAAACCATGTATTATCAGGTGTTAGTAAACTAAATGTTGGAATAAAGGAAGTCTTTTGATAGGGTGCTAACGTATCTTCAGTTGCTTGAATGCTGGTGTCTGATTGAGAAAAAATGTAATTGGTTGAAAGGAAGGTAAGAAGTAATAAAAAAGTAGTTTTCATATCTTTTTGTCTATGTTTTTATTAGTCAAAGGTAATCTTTGCGTTTGTTTAGTTGCTGTTATGGAAATATGAAAATGTTCATTCGCTGCCTTTGCTTATTTTTGCACCTTTCATTATTAATTCTATTTTATGAATTTTCATTTGAATCAAATACCTAAAAGAACGGATAAGCCAAGACAGCATGGATTGACTATGGTAATGGATAAGGGCTTAAGCATTGCTGAAGCTGAGAATCTCGTAAGTGTTGGAGCACCTCATATTGATATTATAAAGCTAGGATTTGGTACAGCTTTCGTTACGCCAAATCTTAGGTCTAAAATAGAAGTTTACCAAAAGGCGGGTATCCCTGTCTATTTTGGTGGAACACTCTTCGAAGCATTTCTTATCCGAAACGAATTCGACGGTTATATTAAAATGATGCGTGATTTTAATATAGATCTTGTTGAAGTGAGTGATGGATCAATTACCATTCCCCATGCAGAAAAGTGTGGTTACATTGAAAAATTGACAAAGTTTGGCACTGTATTAAGTGAAGTTGGAAGCAAAGATGCCGCACATATTATTCCACCCTACAAATGGATAGAACTGATGAAAGCAGAATTGGAAGCTGGATCTACCTATGTAATAGCAGAAGCAAGGGAGGCTGGAAATGTGGGAATATACCGTGGAACAGGCGAAGTAAGAGAAGGGTTGGTGCAGGAAATATTGACCCAGATACCTGCGGAGAAAATAATTTGGGAAGCACCGCAAAAAGCGCAACAATTGTATTTTCTTGAACTCATAGGATGCAATGTTAATCTAGGTAATATCGCACCTACTGAAATTATTCCTTTGGAGGCTATGCGGATAGGTCTAAGAGGCGATACATTTCATCTTTACCTAGATAAACAGCCTTCTTGATGCGCCGCTTTGGTTTAGTTGGTTACCCTTTGCGACATTCATTTTCCCCAGCTTATTTTGCGGATAAATTTGAGCGGGAAGGCATAAAGGGATGTGCTTACCAGACATATCCACTTGAGTCAATTCGTCAGCTTATTCCTTTTATTAATGATACTGAAGGATTAGAAGGCTTAAATGTCACTATTCCATATAAACAAAAGGTAATTGAACTACTACATCATGCAGATTTTATTGTTGAAAAAATACAAGCATGCAATTGCATAAAGATGATTAATGGGCAATTATTTGGCTACAATACAGATGTTATTGGGTTTGAAAAATCCTTGTTGCCTTTGCTAAAATCGAACCATTCCAATGCCTTGATTTTGGGTACAGGTGGGGGGGCAAAAGCTGTACAGTTTGTTTTGGAGAAGCTTAATATTGCCTATTCATTCGTTAGTAGGAGGCAGAGTGCAAATCCTGATTTTTTAAATTATTCAGATCTATCAGGAGACATCATTGGTCAGAATCAAATTATCGTTAACACAACTCCAGTGGGGATGTTGCCTGATGTTGATAAATGTCCGGACATTAATTTTGATTTTGTTAATCAAAGTCACCTTCTTTATGATCTAATTTACAACCCGGCAGAAACGTTATTTTTGAAAAAAGGAGCTGAACGTGGGGCCATTACAAAAAATGGCATGGAAATGCTGATCATTCAGGCCGAAGAAAGTTGGAAAATTTGGAACGATGATTAGTTTGTTTAATCGGCTAAAATTCACCCATTCATTTTGTTCAAAATTATTTAATAGGGCCTTGTTATTTGGAAGCGAATTATGTTCATTTCGTTATTCGTTCTATCGCTTCTTGGGGTACAGATATTTTCTTTTTTGAAACGTAATCAAAGCAAATCATTCCAGTTTTTATTTTGCCGGCGACTATCCATTTGTCTTCTTTTTTCACTTCCATTAAATAAAAAAGATCAAAACCAATTTTATCGAAACCCGCTGCAGCAACAGAAATTTTTATTTCATCCCGGTGATAAAGTTCGTGTTTATATTCAATGGCTGTATCTGCCATTATAAGGGATGATCCTGCAAAATTCATTTCTGAATAGCCGAATTGCAATAGAAATTGTTGGCGAGCCTCGTGTACAAGGGATAAAATAGCATCGTTACCAACATGGCCACCATAGTTGATATCGGTAATGCGAATGGTAAGAAATGCAGAAAATATAAACTGTTCAGGGAGTAATACTTTAATTCTGTCCATACTTTGTTATGATGGACGTAAAGAAACAGTAAAAAACTTGAAATGGGAAAGTAAAAAAATAGCAGCTATTGTTATGCAACCGAAGTCAAGTAAAATGTTTGTTTTTCATTCACCAGTTTGACCTGCTTGGTAGATCGAGATTTCTCTTTTGGAGTATTCAATTTGCTTCTATTTTGCTCATCAAGTACTTTTTCAATCCTATCCCAAACGCTTGATGGAGGTGTTACCATTTGATTAGTATTCATGAGTTGTTTTTTTAATTGTGTTGAGATATTATTTCTATTTGTAGCTACTTTATTTTTTTCAGGCTGAACAAGTAAATCTCCAAACTCTTTTTTTTAATATTGTTTTTCATGTTGTTGGTTTTTCTCCCATTTTGGCAAAACTTATTGAATGGTAGCTTTGACGGATAAGATATTGGATAAACAACGCAGCCATTGCTGCATTTATTATGTTAGACGATGCAAGTTTTGTTATGGTTGCAAGAAAAAAAAGAAATTTCTCTGAATGGTACAATTATTTCCCAATTTGGGACAAAAAGGAGAGTAGTTTGGCCATGGCTTTCTTTCTATGACTAAATCTATTTTTTTCATCCATTGTCATTTCAGCAAAGGTTTTAGTACTTCCATCTGGTATAAAAATGGGATCATAGCCAAATCCCTTTTCTCCTTTAGGTTCAGTAATTATTTTACCACTACATAATCCTTCAAATTGAATTTCTTTTCCTTCAAGAATTAAGGAAATAACCGTATGAAAGTAGGCTTTTCTGTTGTCGTTACCTTTAAGGTTGGTTAGTAGTTTTTGTACATTGTCAGAAAAATTTTTTCCTTCTCCGGCATATCGGGCACTTTTCACCCCTGGTTGTCCATTTAGTGCTTCTACAAATAACCCGGTATCCTCACTAAAACAATTTTTACTAGTTAAACCATGAATGGTTGTTGATTTTGTTCTTGCATTTTCTTGTAGCGTGTCATATGGTTCAGGAATTTCTATATCTATTCCTGCTTCTTTAAGGGTGGAAATCAGGAAATCATTAGGTATCAAAGCTTGAATTTCATCTACCTTATTTTGGTTGTTTGTAGCAAATATTAGTTCTGTCATATTTTTAAAGTTGTTTGGGTAATTGAGATTAAATTTTTTTATCACTTAATTGTAAATAAATCCTGCAAACTCACCCATAACTTTGATTTCAATATTTTGGATGCATCTGTAGGTAAGTTCAATTCTATTAATGGAGGTGCAGTCATTATTTTGCAATCCCCGTGTTTTTTTATTTGAAATGCTGGAATGTCAAATGGTAATTTTATAGCATTAGGTGCCAACCCAAACAATAAGATGGTGACAGGTTCTAATTCATCTTGCAAATTGGTATATGTTATTGGGTGATTTGAAAAATTTAATAAAGCAATATCTGCCAGGTTCAGTTTACATGCTTTGAGAATGTTTGTAAGAAATGATAAGTCCTCTTCATTTAAATAAACAACCGTTTGTTGCTCCACAATGATGAGGATGTTTTTTTTATTTTCACCTAAGTATTTTATAATTGATTTCTCTGTTACATTCTCACTTATAATACTATTAGCTTTTTTTTCTACTTGATTTTTCGTTTTTTGTTCTTTATTGTCTGGTATATTTACAAGTACTTTTTCGTAAAGATCTTTTATTAAAAATGCAGGTAATTTCATAATTTACTATATTAAGTTTGGCTAATTATTAATTGCGTATAAAGCGATTTTTTGGTTTCTTTGTAGTTAAATTTAACGATAATGGTTGCTACCCTCGATGTAAATGTACAAAAGGTTGAAACTAGTAAGCTTCAATCTCTCTCATTAGAAAATATTCCTTTCGGAAAATACTTCACCGACCACATGTTGGAAGCGGATTATGAAGATGGAGAATGGGGGAATATTGAAATCAAACCTTACCAGCCTATTCTGATGGAACCTTCTATTGCAGCCATACATTATGGCCAGTCTATTTTTGAAGGCATAAAGGCTTACAAGGATCCTCAAGGAAATGCCTTTATTTTTAGGCCAATAGACAATTTTGCCCGTTTTAATATTTCTGCGCATAGAATGCAAATGCCAACTGTGCCTGAAGATATTTTTATGGAAGGAATACGAATGTTGGTCGAGTTAGATAAAAGTTGGATTCCTACTCAGGAAGACCATTCTCTCTATATTAGGCCGTTTATGTTTGCTACAGATACGGTAATAGGGGTTAAGCCATCTGAAAAGTACAAGTTTATGATTATTTTAAGCCCTACCGGGCCTTACTATAATAAACCCATGCGGATATATGTAGAAGAAAAATATTCCAGAGCTGCACCAGGTGGTGTTGGTTTTGCAAAAGCCGCTGGTAATTATGCTGCAAGTATGTTAGCTACTGCAGAAGCTAAGGAACTTGGCTATGATCAGATATTGTGGACAGATGCTGCAGAACACAAATATGTACAGGAAATTGGTACGATGAACGTATTCTTTATTATTGGCGATAAAGCCTATACCCCTGAATTGAGCAGCGGTGCTATTCTTGCGGGTGTTACTAGATACAGTGCCATAACCATCCTTCATGAGATGGGATATGAAGTAATGGAAGAGAAAATAAGCGTTGACTACCTTATGGATGCATATGGTACTGGTCAATTAAAAGAAGTATTTGGTACTGGCACAGCAGCAACTATCAGTTCAATAGACGAGTTGAGATATAAAGATTTTATCATGGATTTTAAAGCTTCAGGGCATCAGGTCGCCGTTGAATTGAAGAAGAGATTGAATGATATTAGAAACGGAAAAGTGGAAGACAAATACGGGTGGATGTTCAAGGTTTAATAAGAAAAAAATAATTTTTGTCGATATTGTAGACTAGTTTAGATGGTATTTATACACAATTATGGATTACTTTGAAAAATTTAATAAAACATTTTTGTTATTACACATTAACCAATTACCTTTGCGGTCCGAAAAATTAAAAGGTTACAAATGCCTACAATACAGCAATTAGTTAGAAAAGGTAGAGAAATAATTAAAGCAAAGAGTAAATCCAGGGCTTTGGATTCGTGTCCTCAGCGCCGTGGTGTATGTACCAGAGTTTATACAACTACTCCTAAAAAACCAAACTCAGCCTTGCGCAAAGTAGCAAAGGTTCGTTTGACTAATAAGATAGAAGTGATTGCTTATATTCCAGGAGAAGGACATAATCTACAGGAGCACTCAATTGTTCTAATACGTGGTGGTCGTGTGAAGGATTTGCCAGGTGTACGTTATCATATCGTACGTGGTAGCCTTGACACTGCAGGTGTAAAAGATCGTAAACAAAGCCGTTCTAAATACGGTACAAAAAGAGGTAAAGCTGTTGCCGGTAAAAAATAATTTTTCAAGGTAATTGATAAAATAATAGTAAAAATAAATTGAATTATGCGTAAGTCGCAACCCAAAAAGATACCTTTAGCCCCAGATCCTAAGTTTTCTGATAAACTAGTTACTAGATTTGTCAATAACCTCATGTGGCAAGGTAAGAAGAGCATTGCTTTGACTATTTTCTATGATTCATTAGAAAGAGTAAATAAACAAACCAATGAAGACGGATATGAAATCTGGAAAAGAGCTCTAGCTAATGTTACGCCTGCTGTTGAGGTTCGTAGCAGAAGAATTGGTGGTGCAACATTTCAGATACCTTCTGAGGTTCGGCAGGATAGAAAAATATCGTTAAGTATTAAATGGCTTATTCGATTTAGCCGCGAGAGAAACGGACGCAGCATGGCTGAAAAATTAGCCAATGAAATCATCGCAGCTAGTAAAGGTGAAGGTGGTGCTTTTAAAAAGAAAGAAGATACACACAGGATGGCAGAGGCTAACAAAGCATTTTCCCACTTTAAAATATAAGTTTAAAATAATTGATATAAAACCTCGGCTTGCCGGGGTTTTTTTTTGAGCATTGTCAGCTACTTTTTATTTTTTCTTTAATGGTTTTTACCATTTCACATAAATCTCCTACTTTTAACATCCCTAATTTGGTTTTAAAACACAATCTTAACATGATAATCATGAGAAAAATTTACTTATTTCTGATCTCTTTGCTTTGTTTTCAATTCATTTCTATCGCTCAAACAGATATAGTAATTGGGACTGGAACAATAGGAAACACAGGCACAACCTATCCTGCACCAATGCAAGATTATTATGAAGGTAGCAGAGCCCAGTATTTATACCTAGCTTCTGAATTAGCAGCTGCAGGGATGGCTGCAGGTCCTGTAACCAAAATAAAATTTGAAGTTACCAATCTCAATACATTCACTGGATTCTCCGAGCAAATGGAAGTGAAAATTGGAGGTACGGCTGTAGCAACGCTTAGCGCCGCTACTTGGGAAGCAGGGGCAGTTTCTGTTTTTGGTCCTGTTGATTTTGTGCCGGTATTGGGTACCAATGAGATTACTTTTTCTACTCCTTATGTTTGGAATGGTACAGATAATATTTTAATTGAAATTTGTAATGGTGATCCTAATAATGGTACCGCAGGTGTTACAACTTATACAAATAATGTGACAGTTCCTTGGACGACCGGATTGTCATTTAATGGCTCTCACAACTATCGTGCAGATAATTTGGGTAATTTGTGTGCTTCTGCCACAGTAACCAATACCGGTCTGCAGACAACGCGTCCAAATATTACCTTTGTTGCTACAGCTGCAACTTGCTTACCTCCTTCAGCGCTTACTTTAGCAAATATCACTTCTTCAGGAGCTGATGTTTCCTGGACCGCGCCTACAACAACTGTTACTCAATACAATTGGGAGGTTAGGTCTAGTGGTTTACCGGGCAGTGGTGCAACAGGTTTAGCTACTAGTGGTAATGCTACAGGTGTAACAGCATTGCCAACTACACTTTTACCTGCAACAAAATATACTTTTTATGTAAGATCTGATTGTGGTGCCGGTTCATTTAGTGGCTGGAATAGCGTCACATTTACTACGCTTTGTGTTGCAGTAAATAGTTTCACTGAGAATTTTGATGCAGTAGTTATTCCAGCGCTTCCAACTTGTTGGGCAAGAGTTGGAACAACTGGTACCGTTAATACGCAGGCAACCAATTCTGCTTCTGCTCCTAATACACTTCTTATAAATTCTTCCAGTATAACTAACCAAGGAATAGTCACTATGCCTGCTGTTACAAATGCTGGTGCAGGTACTTATAGATTAGTATTTAAGGCTAGAGCAAGCGGTACGGTTGGTGGCATTTTAGAAGTTGGATATATGACTGATCCTACTGATCCGCTTACATTCACTTCAATTCAATCTGTAACGGCAAATACATTAACTTACCAATCGTTTATAATTGAGCCAGGTACAGCACCGGGAACTGCACAGGTATTGGCGTTCAGACATGCAGGTGCACCAGCAAATGCTATTTTGATTGATGATGTGAAATGGGAACTTATACCTTCTTGCGCCAGCCCTACAGCACTTATCATTTCTAATACGACAGCAACAGGCGCTCAATTGGACTGGACAGCACCAACAAGTGGTACTCCTACCGGCTATGATGTTTACGTAAGTAGCAATAATACATTACCCACAAGTACTACTACTCCAACTATTACGGGTATCACAGGAACTACCACAAATATTACAAGCCTAACAGGATCTACAAAGTATTATTTTTATGTAAGGACAGTTTGTGGTGCGAGTGGTAACAGTTTATGGACCGATATTGACAGCTTTTTCACCCAATGTGTTGCCGTTTCAACATTTACCGAGAATTTTGATGGAGTAGCTGCTCCGGCTTTGCCATTATGTTGGAAAAAAGTGGGTACAACTGGTACAACAAATACACAGACAACCAATCCTGCTTCTGTACCAAATTGTTTATACATTTTCGGAACAGCTGCAACTAATCAGTTAACGATTGCAATGCCAGCAGTTTCAAACGCAGGTGCCGGAACGCACAGGCTGGTATTTAAAGCTAGAGCCAACTTTACTGTTGGAGGAATTTTTGAAGTTGGTTATTTAACGGATCCAACAGATGCTACGACATTTAATGTTATCCAATCGCTTACTGCTAGTTCATTGACTTATCAGTCGTTTTCTGTTGAGCCAGGTACTGCACCTGGAACAGCTGAAGTATTGGCATTTAGACATGTTGGTACTCCTGCAACAAGCATCTTAATAGATGATGTACTATGGGAGCCTTTGCCAGCATGTAATGTACCTACAGCTTTAACTATTTCAAATGTTACTACAACTACTGCACAACTTGATTGGACAGCACCTACTGCAGGCTCTCCAACCGGCTATCAGGTTTATTTATCTACTAGCAATACTTTACCAACAAGTACTACAACACCTACGTTTACTGGTATTACAACTACCACAACTAATCTTACATCTTTGACCTCTGCTACTAAGTATTATTTTTATGTAAGGTCAGATTGCGGCGCTTCGGGTA
>JANMZN010000313.1:0-26527 GCA_031383285.1 Segetibacter sp. | reverse complement strand
CTATCATGCGATTGCCTGTCCAAACTACGGCTACTACATGGGCTAGGGAGTCAAATGCCGGGTTAGTGGCTATGGTGTCCCACGTATCCTTTGCCGGTTTGTACCTTGCACCATTGTTTACAAAGCGGCCAACAAAAAATCTGCCCCATACAATCATTTCGGTTCCCGTCCATACAGCTTGGGCGCTGTACCTGCCATCTATAGGGCTTGTGTAATTTTCTTTCCAAGTATCTGGAGCAGGGGTGTTAGGATTGTACCTGTAAAGTGTATTAACTGAAAACCGTTGGCCGGTAATGTCCCCCCCCCCAAAAAAATAATCATTTCTGTTCGTGACCAAATTGAAGAAAAATCTAAATGTCATCTTTTACCTATAACTCCACTATTTCTGAAGATAATATTAATCATCGTCCATGTATCTGTGTTGGGGTTGTATTGTGCACCGTCATGAAACAGCCTGTTTTTTTGGGGAGTGCCATACCGGCCCCTGCCACCCCATACTATTAGTTCTGTACCTGTCCATAGCATGGCGTGGCTAGACCGTCCCAATAAGGGTGCTGTAGCCATCGTTTTCCACTTATTGGTAGCGGGGTCGTAGATGGCACCTGATTTCAGATAGCCACTGCTGTCTTTTCCGCACCATACTATCATTTTAGTGCCTGTCCACACGGCTTTGCTTTCGGTTCTTGCTTTTGGGGCATTGGTAAGTGCGGTAGCAGTCCATGTGCCGCCGGTTTGTGCAAAAATGCTTATCGGCATTAGCAACAAGGTTATGATGAATGTTTTCAAGAGAAAAATAATTTAAGTATAAATCTACGATTGTTTGATTTATTGTAATGTTATTTATCGTGATTAGTTGCTGTATTCTCCGTGGTTGGTGAAGAACACCAAAAGGCGAAAACTTAGTTGGTATAAGATCATGTTTTGTTTTTCTTTTTTCTTGATAAAAAAGAAACAAAAAATCAAGACTGCATAAAAAAAGCTAAAAATTTGTATGCCTGTCTAAAATGAAACAAGTCACAACATGAGAATATGTATGAACTAAGTGCGACTTACAGGCATTTAATAAAACCTAACTTTAGGAACTCCTGTTTCATTTCATAACGACAGTCATCCAAATTTTCTTAACGCTTTTTTGATGAGGTCCTTGGGCTAATGTGCTAATGTGCTAATGTGATAATGGGCTAATGTGTCTTATTGTTGTCCGTTAGTGAAGAATACACTGCAAGGGCGGAATAAGGATTGGTTTTCCAAGTTTCTGAAAGATTGTCTGTTGGTATTTCGACAATTCGAACGGGGAGACAATGCGAAGCTGTCGCTTAATAGTGCTGATCTTTTTTTAATTGCATCGATTGCAAATCAGCGTTTATTGATGGTTTGCAATTTATATTGAAAAAGCGTTTTAACGGAGGTTATACAGGTTCAACCCGTTCAGTTATTTCAACCCGTTGATTGTCAGCTTCTGAAGGCTTTGTTTCTTTTTTGAAAAAAGTATTTTGAAACAAAAGAATGACTATAACGCCTATAGAAATAGAGGCATCAGCAATGTTGAACACAGGTCGGAAAAATTCAAAATCTTCTCCACCCCAAACAGGAAACCAAGACGGATAATGGGCATTGGAAATGATGGGAAAGTAAAGCATGTCCACTACTTTGCCATGCAGCATGCCTGCATAGCCGCCCCCTGGTGGAAAAAGTTGTGCGATGTTTTGCTGATAAGGATCGCTGTTTTGAAAAATTAAACCGTAGAAAATGCTATCAATTAAGTTGCCCAATGCACCTGCAAAGATGAGGGCACTGCAATAAATAAACCCATTGTGGTATTTTTTTCTAATGAAATCGCGGATGATAAAAATACCGGCAATTACTGCTACAAGCCTGAAAAGCGTTAAGGCTATTTTCCCCCATTCGCCTCCCCATTTCCAGCCCCAGGCCATGCCTTCATTTTCTACAAAGTGTAACCTGAACCAATCCATCCCAAAAACCTTGATTTCCTCTCCGATATAAAAGCGTGTTTTTATATAGAACTTGACAGATTGGTCGATAAATAAAATGATCAGTATTAAAAAGATGATATTCCGAGATTTCACAGTATTGTTTTTTTTTGCGAAGATATGCAAACCCGAATGTTTGCAAGAACTATGGCATATATTGTAAAAACTTTTGCATTAGATTATTCCATGTAGTATTCTCGCTTTACCCGTTGGCTTACGCCAGTCATTATTTCGTAAGCAATGGTATCGCACCACTTTGCCACTTGGTGTATGCTGATATGAGGTCCAAAAACCTCAACAGAATCGCCTTCAGATACAGGTTCTAAATCGGTTACATCAACCATTATCATATCCATGCAAACATTTCCGACAACAGGGGCCAATGCATTTTTGATATAAACGCTGCCCACTCTATTGCCCATTCTTCTGCTAAAGCCATCTGCATAGCCAATTCTGATAGTAGCTATTTTGCTATCCCGATTTACAATTCCTTTTCTGTTGTACCCAACAGAATCGCCTTTTTTTACCATTCTTACCTGGCTTACGGTGCTTCTTAAGGCTGCAACAGGTTGAAGGGATAGCTTATTTTCCTTGCTGCTATCTACGCCATATAGTCCTATGCCAAGACGAACCATATCCAGTTGTAGATCAGGGTGTCTGAAAATGCCGGCAGAATTGAGTATATGCTTTAAAAAAGGATAGCCAATAGCTTGTTGAATGAGGGTACAGCTGTTTTGGAACGATTCGGATTGTTGTTGGGTAAAATCATCATGAATTGGGTCTTCGCTTCCGGCCAAATGACTGAAGACGCTCTTAATAACAAAACGATCATTCGAAGACAGTTCATGGATTAGTTCATTCATCTGAGCAGATTCAAAACCTAGCCTATGCATACCTGTATCTATTTTCAAATGAACCGGAAACTTTAGGATACCCTCGTTCTCAAGGTGTTTATTAAAAGAATGCAAGATGCTAAAAGAATACAATTCAGGTTCAAGGTGATATTCAACAAGTGCATCAAAAGTGACTACTTCAGGATTCATAACCATGATGGGCATCTGAATTCCAGCTTTTCTAAGTTCAACTCCTTCGTCAGCGTAGGCCACGGCCAGGTAGTCAACTTTGTGGTATTGCAATACACTTGCTACCTCTGCACTTCCACTACCATAGCTAAACGCTTTTACCATAGCCATTAACTTAGTTTCAGGATGCAAATATTTTTGGTATTCCTTCAGGTTATGGATCATGGCCGAAAGATTAACTTCCAACACTGTCTGATGTACTTTTTGTTCAAACAACAAATTGATATCTTCAAAATGAAAAGAACGTGCGCCTTTCAACAAAATTAATTCGTTGGAAAATTTTGTCTGTAAAAATTGTTGTTTGAAAGCTGCTACAGTGAGATAGAATTGACTGTTGTTAATTTCCTTTCTAAACATTTCTTGTAAATCGTACAGGCGGCTCCCTATCCCAATGAATTTATCTACTTCATGTTGTTTGAGGGCTTTCAATACTTCGGTATATTGATCAACAGATGAATTAATATCGCCAAGATCAGAAAGGATGACTGTTTTAGAAAGATTGCCCGCTTGTTGTTGCAAAAAATTAAGGGCAATGGTTAAGCTGCTGCTATCATTACTGTAACTGTCATTTATTATGGAGCAATTGTTATTGCCTTTTTTTAGCTGCAACCGCATCTCTACGGGCTGCAATGATTTCATTCTTTGTGTTATTTTTTCAATACTAATGTTCAGGGCAAGCATTACCGCGGTACAAGTGATGGCATTTTCTATAGAAGCATCGTCCGTAAAAGGGATTTCAAATGTAAATACCTGATCCTTGTATTTGCAAGAGATGTTGGTGTGGTTTGAAGATTTAATGATGTCTTTAATTTCTAAAACTGCATTTCCTTTTCCCCAGCTTAAAAAGCGTTGACTTTTATGAATACTTGTTGCTACTTCAATAGCATTGTTGTCATTTCCAAAAATAACTTGTTCCGTTTTTTCAAACAGCTTCCATTTTTCTTTCAGTTTTTGAGCTCTGTTATCAAAGCCGGCATCATGTGCAGCGCCAATATTGGTGAGTACGCCAATGGTAGGCCGAATGATTTGTTGCAACAAGTCCATCTCACCGGTTTGTGATATTCCGGCTTCAAAAATGGCTAAGTTATTTGTTTTGTTCATCTGCCAAACACTCAGCGGAACGCCGATTTGAGAGTTGTAACTTTTTGGACTTCTGACAATATTAAAATCTTCATTTAAAAGCTGGTAAAGCCATTCTTTTACAATCGTTTTTCCATTGCTTCCTGTAATGCCAATGACGGGTATGTTAAATTGTAAGCGATGATATGCAGCTAAAGATTGTAATGCTTTCAACGGTTGGTCAACCAAAAGAAAATTAGCATCCGGATATTGATCAGCAAAAGTATTTTTTACTACGAAATTTCTTACACCTGCACTATAAAGTTCTTCAATAAAAGCAGCTCCATTTCTTCGCTCGGTGGAAAGTGCAAAAAACAAAGTTGATAAAGGTGCGTATAGCTTTCTGCTATCAATAAGTAGATGTTCTATTTGTACTGTTGGATTAAGCAAACTTGATGCATCAGCTTCAATTATCTCTGCTATATTTTTGATTGTGTACATCAGTAACCAAATACTATTTTATCTAATTTAATAAATATCATCATTTATCTTTTCTCTATTTGATATTTTTATCGAATAAGCAATCGAGGAAAAAATGCTAACAACAATCACAATAAGTGATACATAAATTGGTATAGGAAAAAAACTATCAATGAGCATTTTTATACCAATAAAAACCAATACAACTGCAATTCCTTGCTGTAGGAATTTAAATTTATCTATTGCATTTTTAAGCAAGAAAAATAAACTTCGAAGGCCTAATACAGCAAAAATATTGGAGGAATAAATAATTAGTTTTTCCTCACTGGTAAATGGCACTTTAATATTGTCTCTCACAAGCGAAACAACAGTTGGGATACTGTCCAATGCAAATACGATGTCGGTAGCTGCTAACATTAATACAACAAGACTTAGTTTTGTAAACAATATTTTTCCATTTGATTTTATAAAGAATCTGCCATTAGGATCAACATCTGATATCCTGAATAAGCGAGTTGTCCATTGATAAATTTTGGAATCATTCGGATCAAATTCTTCTTCCTGATTTTTTCTAAATAATTTAAATCCGGTGTACAGTAGAAAAATACCAAACAAGTACATCACCCAATGAAATCTTTCTATGATGCCTATGCCTAATGAAATAAAGGCTATTCTGAAAATGATGGCTAGAAGTATTCCGATTAATAAAGCCCGGCCAGAATCAGCCTCGTCAACTCTGAAGAATGAGAAGATAAGTAGAAAAACAAAAATGTTGTCAATACTAAGGCTCCACTCCATCAGATAGGCAGCAGTATATTTTAGCGAAAGTTCAGCAGATCCTTTGTCAAAATATAAAAACGCACAGAATGCAAAGGACAGCACAACCCAAAAAATTGTTTGTATAATCGCTTTCTTGAAAGTTACTTTTTGGTGCTTTTTGCTTAATAATCCAAGATCAATAATGATTGCAACAAATAGTGCTATACCAAAAGTCCAATAAATAGAATTCATCAATATATAGTTGTGTGTAAAATTAGGTACAATAAATTAAAGCTGCAGTCATTCGTTTATACACCTAAGCACGGGTGATTTCATATGTTAAATTCGTGCTGTATGATTGGTTTGCTAAGTCGAAAAAAGTTTTTTTCGGCGGGCTTGGTATAGCCATCCAAAAAGTAAAACAAGAAGGATTGGAAATCCAATATTGATGAACTGCCATTTTGTTTTTTCTGTTGCTATTTTTTCTTTATTAAGTAAGCGGAGTGTGATGCTTTTATTTCTAGCATCCAATACCCCTCCCGGATTTGCTAAATAATCTATCGCATTCAATAAAAACTCCCGATTGGCAAATTGATAATTTTCATATTGTTGCATCCCCATAGGTAATGCTCCATCCGTTTTAGTAACTACATTGGTCACTATATCTCCATCGCTAACAACTATTTGTTTAGATGCTTTTGATGCATCTTGTAAAAATGGCTTTTTAGAAAACAATGAAAAAGTATCTTGCAATTGCTGCGTCATTCTGTTTGCATAAAGTGAATGAAACTTGCCTTCCAATAATACAGCAACCGGTAAATAGCTCTTGTTGAAATATTTGAAATCTTCCTCGGTCTTTATAGATTGTAAAGTAACCAATGCAGGAGTACTCAAAGTACGGCTGTTGGTATCGCTAGCCAGCAAAATTGTTTTTTTTATTCCCAATGCAATTACTGTATCGATGGTGCCCGGAAAGATACTTAGTACATCATCCAGATTTTTTGAAATGGGATGATTAGAAGGAGAGGTCAATAGTGGATAGTAAGGAAAAGGCAATCTTTGTATTTGTGGTTGGTTACCCTGTTGTCCTACAATGATAGGCTGTTTAGCACATTTTAAGTCTTGCAGTAGATCTCCATTTACTCTGACGCCATATTTGAAAAGCAGATCATCAATTTCAAGGTTTTTATCGAAGGCTACAAAGTCTGCTTGTGACCTAAACAGGCTATCTATTTCTGCATATAATTTGTCAATAAACCAAACAACATTGCCTCCATTCATCACAAATTGGTCAATTTTTAGTTTTTCAGTTTCGGAAAATTTTGTTCGTGGTTTAGCAATGATCAACGTACTAATGGTATCTGCATTTAGCGTTCCATTGTTTAGGTCAATAACGCCAAACCGATAATTTTTGCTGAGGTTTACGAATAAGTCTTTGATGGTTTCATTTGGAGGCAATATTTCTCCGTTGCCAGCAGCATAAGCTACTATTGGAACTGCTTTTCTGGTCAATTTATCTATGGCGTCTGCGAATTTGAATTCCAATAACGCTTCGCTGTAATTAAGGGAACTCTCTTCATCCATTCCGCTTTTTCCACTCATTAGGTCAATTGGTATTTTCATGTTGCCATACATAGCCACAGCCCATGGAAAAATTACTCTTTGGGTTTGTTCTTCTCCTTCTTTGGCTGTTACCTGACTTGTAAACGATTTGATACCCATTCTTGCAAGACTATCCTGCATGGACATTTTCATGCTGTCGTTTAAGTTTTCAAGTGGCTTGATAAATCTGAACTTCAGGTTGTTATTTCCTCTTTCTTTAAACTCGTTTAGAAGTTCTTCGCTTGCAATACTCAATCGTTTAAATCCTGCACTCAAATCACCTGTCAGGTAAACATCTATCTGCAAAGGCTCATCTAATTTTGCTAATACCCGTTTGGTAGATTCTGAAAGGGTAAATCTCTTTTCTTCGGTAAGGTCAACTCTTGAATGAAATGCAGAAGCCAAAAAGATGACTGTTACAAACAGGCCAATCAACCACAGTTGCCAAAATCTGTTTCTTAAAATATTTTCAACTACGGTCATCGTTAATTTTCTAATGTTATTTTATTCAATTGCGCCATATTATTTGCGCTTTTATCTAATCAAAAATGTTCTTTCAAAACTTGTAATCGAACTTCCATTATTTCATTGCTACGTTACGCTGTGTGATCAATAAAAACAAAATAATCAATGATAAAAAATAAACAAGGTCACGGGTGTCAACCATACCTCGGCTGATACTACGGTAATGAAAATCTATGCCCAGCATGCTGATGTAATAATCTGCTCCGGAGGCAAATACAGGTAGTTTACTAATAGCTGTAAACCCACTATAAAGCAAGAAAGATAAAAAGGCTGCGATGATGAATGCAACTACTGTATTATTAGTAAAACTACTGCTACAAATACCTATGGCTGTATAAACAGCAGCCAACAATAAAAGACCTAAATAACTTCCTGCAATAGCACCTACATCTAAGCCGCCTTTTGAACTTAAGAGTTGAATACTAACTGCATAAATAGTGGTAGGAAGCAGCGCTATAAAAACGATAAGCAAGCAACCAAAATATTTTCCCCAAACGATGCTTGCTGGTTTTATTGGCAAAGTTTTTAAAATTTCGAAGGTGCCACTTTTGTATTCATCTGCCATGCTTCGCATAGTGGTGGTCGGAATGAGAAATAATAGAATAAAGGGAGTAATTGAAAAATAATTATCTAAGGATGCATACCCAAAATCAAGCAAACTCGAGTCCGGAAAAACAAACAGAAACAAGCCCATTAGCAATAGAAATAATATAATTGCAAGATAGCCTGTAAGGCTACTGAAAAACTGTTTCCATTCTTTCAAACATATACACCACATGGGTCAAAACTAAAAACTTGCAACCATTAAAGCATAATTATTGCTCAAGAAACAAAAATAAAGTTCGATAAAAGTTAGTCGTTAACGTTTCTTTAGTATTTTTATAAATTAATTTAAATATTTAATCATATGAAAATTTTTACGGTTTGTCTATTTACTATGGGGCTTCTTTTTGGGGCATGCAAAGAAGAAGAAAAAAAACCTGTGGATGCTTCGGCAATTACATTGAGAAGTGAGGGTAAAAAACTTGAATTACCGTACACACTCACTCGTATTCCGGATTGGGAAATTGGAGATGACAAGAATATTCCCATAGCCATGAATTTGTTGAAGTGCTACGAGGCAAAGGATTTTGTTAGCATTAATGACTATTTGGCTGATTCTATTCAATTTTCCTCGGCTATGATGAACTACAAAGGATCAAAAAAGGAGTTTGTTAAGTATCTGAAGGGGTTGAGAGATCAAAGATTGAATGTTGAAATAGAAATGAACGACTATGAAACGGTAAAAAGTAAAAATAGAAATGAAGAGTGGGTTTCATTGTGGTACACAGAAGTAGTAACCGATAGAACAGGAAAGGTTGACTCAGCCCAAGTAATGGATGATTACAAAATAGTAGGTGGTAAGGTGGCTTTGGTAGATAGTAAGGTTCGGATAATGAGTATAAAGCAATAGTTAGTTAGCTTTTACTGATTTGATAAAAATATAAAAGTGCATCCGTTTTGCGGGTGCACTTTTTTTGTGCCACATGTGCGGATGTAGGTATTTTTCATGTGTAAAAATGGTAAATACACAGGAAGGAAATAAAAACTAGATTAAACAATTACTTTTGCCGCCTTAATATCAATATGGAATACCTAATTCAAATAATTGGTTATATAGCTTCTGCATTGTTGGCTATTTCATTGCTAGTGACGAACGATTTAAAATTTCGGTGGCTCAACACATTTGGCTGTGTGTTTTTTATCATTTATGGGGTATTGATCAACGCATTTCCGATCATACTTACGAATACCACTTTGCTACTCATCAATGCATACTATTTAGTAAAAATTCATCGGACCGAAGAGGATTTTGACATGATAGAATTTAAAGATGGGGGTCAATTGCTTCAGAAGTTCTTCAAATTTTATTACAAGGATATTAAGTCCTATTTTCCCGATTACGAGCCTGGTCAGGAAGAAAATGATATTCAGTTTGTAGTGTTGCGGGATATGGTAATCGCAAATGTATTTGTCGCTTCGGTGCAGTCCGATGGGCAAGCGGTGGTAAAGTTTAATTATACAGTTCCTAAGTACCGAGATTACAAAGTGGGCACTTACATTTTTGAAAAAGAGAAAAAATACCTTACTGCAAAAGGTGTAAAAGAGATTGTTTATACAGCTATTCAACATCAACAGCATGCTACTTTTCTAAAAAAGATGGGCTTTGTTGAGAACAATAATCAATTTAAGAAAGGGTTAGATTAATACAGCTATTTGGTTATTTCCACTACTCTGGTTTTACTTAATGCATCATGCAGCGGACGATCGAGCCATGGGATAAAAAATGGATCAATGATTGTAAGACGCAACAGTGATCTAATAAATGTTTGAAGCACATTTGGTCTTTTATTTTGAAGCGTCCTTACTCTGGTGAATGTCAGCATTTTTCCTGCAGTTCTTCCGGTTAATGTTTCAAAAATGAAGTAATAGGCGAACATGCTTCCAAAAAAGAAAAAGTAAAATGGAACGTATTTGTAGCCCCAAAATTGAACATAAAATTGATGCCATTTATAAAAACCGTAGCCAATCAAATATACAAGAAGGGTATCTATAAGGTAATTTATTACCCGGCTACCAATACCCATTTCATTCATCTCTTTTCCCATTTAGCGCAATAAATACATTTTGCCATATCCTTTATTAAAATATTTATCCGTATCCACTTTGTCTCCATTAGAATCAATGGTTTTAAACTTCTCCAATGAAGCTCCATTCAGATTGGTAAGTACACGATAGAGATAAATGCCGTTTGCCACTTTCTGCCCATATTGGTCTGTTCCATCCCATTTATATTCGGTAATATTTCTACCAATGTGCAACGGTCCAAGTTCTTGTTTCGTAATATCTCTAACAATTTTACCTGTTATGGTCATAATCTGTATTCTTAGATTTTGTGGAACTTCTGATCCTGTAACGGTAAATACAAACGCTGTTGAGGTAGTAAAAGGATTTGGGTAATTGAACATGTTTGAGATCATCGGCTTGTTGTAAATCTGGAACCTTACACGGTATTCCAGATTGCCAGCATTGTTACCGCTTTTATCTTTTCCTTTTACGATCAGCTCATAAAAATCGCCATCACTGTCAGCTAAAAATGCGGGTGTAAATTCAATAGTTGCCTCATTCTTTCCACTCGTAACATCAGCCGGAATAAACTTCAACGTATCAGTATTGTATGCAAATCGAAGCAACGGCCCATTATTTCCGGGGTATCTTACAAAAACAGTTGCTAACGTCGTGTCATCCAAAGCAAGAAATTTGGATTCATCTTTTAGTTTAATGATGATTTTTGGTTTTGCAGAAACAATATCTCCGTTTAGGATATGGACACCATCAAAAGTTACATCCATTAATGGATTGTATGTATCTGCCTTTACAAAGAAATTTTTGAACATTACATTGTTAAACCTGTATTGCTCAGGTTGGGCGTAGCCAGGATTAACGTCTACAAAAATGCTATTGCTTCCGGCAAGTGCTTTAGTATCTATGTCATAACTAATGTTAGCAGTATCTCCGGGCTGCAACTTTTTTAAACTCCTTACGGGTAAAGGTGTTGAAACATTACTCTGGTCAACCAATACCAAATTAACTTTTATACTATCAGCAAATGGCGCATCACTAATATTCTTGAATGCAATTTTGAAATCCATTTTTTCGGCTACTTCTAAAGTGTCTTTGATGTTGAAAGCAAGGTTTGGAGCAAGTGCTCCCTCAGGTGTAGGGTCATATAAAACTCTCCAATATCTTAATTGATATGGTGTCAAAGCCAATGAATCCATGTCCTGGTTTTTCATTCCGAGTTTTATGAAAGGATATTGCGTAGCGCTTATGCTGCTTATATTAAAATCCTGTTGAGTAGGACTAAGTACAAATAGGGTATCAGCTAGACCGGTAGTTTTGATTCCAATAACATAAACTGGGTAAACATCCTTAGCGTTTGTTTCTATACTACGTCCTCTCCATTTCACCTGCTTCCATGCTTTAGCAGGCCCAAATGCAGGAGAGGTTATGGTGCCTACATTTACTGGAATTTCCGCTGTTGCATTTAAGGCTATTCTGTCATTAAGTCCATTGCTCATCTCGGACTTAGGCTGAAATGAGGTATTGTTTTTTCTATAAACAAAAGCCCATGTTCTTGGAAATGTATATGTGTCGAAATCGGTAAATCCGGCAGCAATAAATCTGTCATAAGCTGTATTGCCGTTACCATATTTGTTTCTGTCATTCTTCCAGTCATTTGCAAATGGAAGGGTAGCATATGGTTGGTCAAGTACTAGCCGCATGGTTACATAATAGCCTGAAGGTATCCAATCCATAAAATCGCGCATTCTTCTTCTTCCAATACTATCTAGATAGGAGAATTCAAAATTAAATTCTCTTTTGGCACCACATACATTGGCACTGCCCATAAATCCGCCAAGTGGACCGACAACAGTAGTTGAAGGGATAGGTTGGTTATACAATGGCTTTAAGGTCATAGGTTCAAACACGTTGAAAACTACTGAACTGCCCAGGCATGCACTTGCTGCTACTATATCGCCATTGATGGCCGTACTAAACTGGTTGTCTTCTGTTCCACTTGTAGGATAGATGCTATTGATGATAGTGATGGTATTCGGTTTCTCAACAAACTTCCAGGTTCGAGATGCACTGTCCATGTAAATGTCTGATGTAGTAGATTCTGTATGTTGATATAGGTGTGATTGATTGTATCCAAGGTTTGTGCCAGCGAGATAAACAAACGAGGAGTTGTTCCACCTTAAATCTCCTGAAGTAGCAGGGGCTACTCTCCAATAATATACAGTACTATCCTGTAAAGTGATCCCCGGATCAAATTCAATTAAACCTCCTCCGGCAACAATACTTCTATTTATTTTGAAAGGGGAGTTGAATAGGGACGTAGTATCCATTTCCATCAAATACTGTTTGTTCGGCAAAATTGGGTTTGCAGTACTGGCAGCAAGTTTTATGGAGGCCTTGTTTACTATAGCATATTTATATGGATATACCGGCGTTAACTCATCTTCGAAAATAATGAATGACTTAGTAGCAGCATTGTTAGTCTCGCTTAACTCTACATAAGAATCATCGGTATCAACAGAAACGGTGATCTTATTTTCTCCTTTATCTCTGTTGGCAACAATAGGGACATCTATAGAAACGGAATCAACATTGCGGACAGCTTTAATTTTTTTATTGAAAATAACGCTGTCACTCCCATTAGGAAAAAGATGTTTAATCTGAACATTCAAAGAATCTCCAATGGCTTTACCTATGTTATAGACATACGCTTTCACATTGAAGCTGTTATCTGCTACTGAAACAATGTTTGGATTTATCACTATTTTGGGTTCTTCCATTACAAAATCGGTCTGAGGGAAGAAATTTATTTTTATAGCTGGATCACCGTGAAGGCTTGTTTCTTCTGAGTGCAGGCGACCACCCATGTTGACCGTTCCAAATGTTGCATTCATCGTGTTGATGGTTTCGCTAATGTTGAAGCTGACACTCTTACCATAACCCGTTGTAGAAATTGATTTATAAAAAGCTCTATTGTAGTAATCAAGGTAGGTATCTATACCAAAGTGTGTACTTGCAATAAATCCGATGGATCCCTTGTCTTTTGCCAAAACCCAGGTTTCTGAAAGCGTTTCTATACCTGCAAATCTTGCTGTATCATACGAGAAGAGATTGCCGGCATTGCATCCAGAAACCAGAAACATGGGGTATTTCCCCGTATTTTTATAATTAACAGGATTGTCGAGGTTATAATCTAGTGATGAAGCCGATGAGTGTCCAAAATAGGTTAACAAACCAAACCCTCTTTCAAACATATTATTCATCAATACACTTACTATTGGTGTAACGGGTCCGGTACTGGTTTTGCTAAAGGTGACAACATTGCCACCATACATAGTATCCTCAATTATCCGTTGGTAGTTTTTCATGTAATTTTCAAGGGCCTTGCCAAGTGCCAGGTCATTCGATCCCACTACATGAATTATATTCTTCATCCAGCTTTTGTTTTCGATGGTTTGTGTTGTTGATTGCTGTTGCTGTTCATACTGTTTTACTTTTTCTAAGTATTCTGCAATCTCTTTTGGATAAACTACGGACAATCGGCTTATCAACGTATTCATTACAGGGTCTAAATTATCAGATCCTAAAATGACGTCAGATGCAGGATAGCCCCAGGTAGGAATTAGATTTAGGCGTTCTGCATAGGCCGTTGTTTGGTTTTCTCTGTATTCTGAATAAGTCATTCCCTTACCAATAATAAAGGCAAATTTTGGAACTGTAGAAAATTTGGATCTGGCAAAGCGGAGGAAATTTTTCACGCTTAATGGGTTCTTCTTTATTCCAAATCCAAACTGGTCTACTAACTGATCTATATCATATGCTTTAGCATTGTAACTGCCTCCGGTAACTGAATTTCTATAGGCCATATAAGCACTTACCTGATCGATACCCTGATAGGGTTGCCTTAATGTACTGTGTGTGATGATAACGTAGTCACTTTGATTTGCAGGCAAGGCATAGTTTACAAATGTTCTTTGCTGAAGCTGTGTAACTGCATTTATGAAGGCAGGCGCCTGATTTACCAATACAAAATTTACCTGTTCCGCAGAAGGAAGTACTACAAATCTGTAAGTGCTACCTGAAACATCTGCAACATATCTTCTTTGATTGGTAATGTCATATAAAACGGGAATAGAACTAGCAGCGTTAAAGTTTGATATTTCAAGGTATTCTTTAGTTGCAGTACTAGGCATTGAAAAAGAAAATACACTGTCATTTCCAAAGTTGAATTGTCTTGGGTAAGTCAATTCCGCAAAGCCACAAACGATGCGGTCATTGGGATTGACACTTTTGTTGACAATTTTTATGTCTGCCGAATTGGATGAAAGCAGAGAAAGATTGATATTATTTTTAGTATTTACAACTGCATCAAACTGGCTGAGTGCGGAGTCGATAATGACTGTATTATTTACCAATACATTATACTGTCTGTAGTTAGGAGCGCTTCCAATAATTGAAGCTTTTAAACTGGCAGCAGGTCCTGATGTCGCAACAAATAAATTATTAAATGTTTTAGTTTCAGGCGTGCCGGGATATAAATCCCAAGTGCCCCACATTTCGCCAATATCAAAAGAACTTGAATAAACATATTCGCTTCCTGCTACCAATGCTCTACCACGATGAAGCCGAAATTTAAAATCTATCCTTGCTTTGTGCATGAAAAATGGTTCCGAAGGTAGGATGTTGCCTGCGACATTATTAGCAGTTGCTATAAACCTAAGGTTAGTACCGGTTGTGTTTACTGTAAGAAAAAATGCAGCAGTATCTGTTAATATGCTTTCTCTGTCTGTTAATTGATATTCCGGTCTTCTATAAAGGTCCTTATCGGGTACACCGTCGTTTTTTTCTCCCCAGAATTCTATATATCCAGCTGCACCTAATGATCCGGTTGTACTGCTTGTATATATAGGCACTTCCTTTCCGTTTCTCCAAAGTTGAAAGTGCTGTGCAGGAGTTGCATCTAAGCCTATGTTAGCCAATTGAGGAACGTTTATTCTATACAGGCCTGTAGTTCCTACTTTGATCTTGTAATATGTTTTGTTGAAATCAATCCACTCGTTTAAATAGCTTTGGGCAAATAAACAGGTTGACATCATTAAGACCACAACTACTGCAATAATTTTTTTCATGGTTTCTTCAGTTACTAATAACAACTATTTTTCATCATTTTTTCTAAGATCAACTCTTATAGAGAAAACGTGTGTATATAAAGGGTTGGATTGATTGGCCAGATTGGTAAAAGCATAATCAATCATTACATTTTTTATTTTAAATCCGGCACCGAGTGCTGGTTGATATATCCATACTTTCTTTTGATTTAGAGTGTCACCATCAGCCAATGCTTTTTGGAAGTTGGAAATTCCGGCACGGAAAAAGAGATTATTTTGGTAAGAGGCTTCTAAACCTATTTTTGGATCTATATTGATAGAACTGGAACTGATCACCGTATTTCTTTGTCCGTCAAATGTGAAATCAAGATTGGCTTCGGCAGTCAGGTCAAATTTATTGCTTAATTTAAATGTTCTAGCACCACCGGCAATTAGTCTTGGAGCTGTCATTTCTGTTGACTTTACAGGTATGTCGTTGTTGGTCAGGTAAAGCACTTCTTTTTCCCTTTCTGTGAATGTAAATGACCAGGCATTAAAGGTAGTTGAAATATCACGGGCAGTAAGTCCAAGTTTCCATTTATTGATTTCATATTTTACCCCTGCATCTACTCCAAAGCCCCATGCAGATGCAAAGCTTCCCACTTTGCGATGAATGATTTTAATATTGCCACCTATGCTTAATTTCTTATCTTTTTCATCTTTTAGCTTTTGTGCATATGAAAAAAGGAATGCATAATCTGCCGATGAGAAAGTGCGGATGTTGTTGTAATTGACAGAGCCATCGGGCTCTACAAGAAATAGTGTATTGGGAATATCATCTACCGCAAAACGCACGATGGACAAACCAAGCACCCTTTTTTGATCGCTAAGTGGCAATGCGATACTGGCATAGTCATATTTGCCAATGCCAGCAAAATAATCTGCGTGCATGAAATAGATAGAAGGATATTTTTTCACCTCGGTCAGGCCTGCGGGATTCCAGTAACCAGAGGTGCCGTCTTTTACAGAGGCTACCTGTGCACCACCCATGGCCAATCCACGAGCGCCGGCACCAATGTTTAAAAACTCGTTAGAGTATTTTCTAAACTGTGCGCTGGCAGAACCAGTAATTATAACGCCTAAAATGATAACAGATATTTGTTTACAATTCATGAATAATGGTTACAAATAAGTAAAATAAGAAAATAAAGCGTAGCAGTCTTTGCAATAAAATGATGTTTTGGAAGATAAACCTTTCAAAAATATCCTATTTAGGTTATCCATAAAAATGAAATTTACTTTTAAAAGTTAATTTTATTGCCATGGTTTGCAAAATCAGGCTTAGGACTTAACGCTAAACAGCGAGCATAACTTGTATTTTACCCAATAAATTATACTTAAATAAAATGCATGAATGTTGATAGAAAGATACAATTTAGCAGAATTTTGCTGCTTTGAGAAGTGAACGGTTTATCTTTTCTTCAGTATATTTCGGAATAGTTATGATGTAATTGTTATGCATTAATAATGATAGGTAATCATAATATAGATTGATCATTTTCTGGGGCTAGTCTATAGAAAATGCAATTTCAATTTTTCCTAAAAATAGTTTATACTATTTTATTTAGTTTTTTAGAAGTTTATTGGATGCGTTTTTGTAAAGTAAGACGTATGCATATTTTGAAGCAATGTGTAAAATTAATTTTTTATAGGCTATTAAACCCTCTTGATGAACAAGAGTGAGTTTACATAAAAATGGACTTTTATGTAGTGCATTGCTGTTGGTGATTTTTTTAATGGAATGTGCTTTTTAGGAGATTAAAACCGCACAAAAAAATGATATCTTTTTTAAAAAGCGTAGAGCAGTTTTAATAGGCTATCTCCAAAGTAAATAAATAGCATGATAAAATTTTCTCTTTATGTAATGGCGTTACTTTATTTAGTTGCTGGGATAAACCATTTCTTGCATAAAGAATTCTATTTAGCAATTATGCCTACTTGGATGGGTTATCATGAATTACTGATTATAGTAAGCGGCATTTGCGAAATATTGTTATCATTGCTTTTGTTGCCAATTAAAACGAGGAGCTTCGCCGCATGGGGCATTATTTTATTGTTGGTCGCCGTTTTTCCAGCAAATGTTCAAATGATGGTTAACTATTACCATGATCAGAATACCCAACTATGGATTAGTATTTTAAGATTACCTCTACAAATTGTACTTGTTTGGTGGGCTTATACTTTTACAACTCATTATGCAAAATCAGTAAAGACTCGAACATCGGCATTAAGCTAAAAAGAGGTTATTTGTTTAAAATGTCATTTTTAAGTTCTAATTTTTGATTATAGCTGACGCATTACAGCTTATTTAATTTCGCCGGTCAAAAATATTTCTTTCAATAGATTGGGTTGACTATTTTGTGTAATGGCATCTATTTTTGAAATAGGGTAGGTGTTTTGGCTGTTTTATTTATTGTGTTTTTGGATGATTTTGCACTTACAAACTACTTATTTTTTTGATTGCGCTAAGACATACTAATGCTACATAGTGAATTGGAAGTATTCTTCAAATAATTCAATACATTTCCTGCCACCCTATTTTTCTAATTGCAAGTTCCGACTTTTTTTGAGCAACTATTTTTTTAACATTTTTTATATTAACGTCGAAGCGCTTTATAAATCTGAAAGTTTATAAAATGGTAAAACTACTTTAAAGCTTTGCAAGAGGCTGTTAGAAAGTTAATTTGTTATGAAATAAATTTAAGATGATGATAATATGCGTGCAACTGTATGAAAATATTTCTAGAGGCATTCAATGCCGGAATTCTATAGCTTGAGTATTGTGCTTTGAAGCTTATACTTCAGTATATAATTTTATTGCTGTTTAATATCTCTAATAGTAGCAAGAATACGATCGAGCTCTTGTAATTTTTTTTGCTTTTCCTCCATGTCATGGTTATATTCCGCTATTTTTTTATCTTGATTTTTTAGTTTGTTGTTAGCAGACTTTGAATCTTGTGCATCTTCGTATGCGCGGTCTGCTTTTTTCTTTGCACTTTTTGCATCATTTAAGTTCCCATTTGTAGCTTCTGTTGATTGGATACTACTTTGTATAGCTGAAGTTCTAGCTTTTTCTGAAGCGTCATTAGCTTTTTTAAGATAGCTCTGTAAATTGTTTTTAGCAATGGTCAGTTTAGAGGTAAGTTCAGCAATGTTGTTGATCACCTTTAATCTGTCAACATTTAATTGAGCAGTATCTGAGGCTGTTCTATACTTTTGAGATGCGGTTGTTGTACAAGACATTATTAAGACAACAAGTAGAGCAAGAAAAACTACATTTTTCATTTTAATTGTTTTTTATAATTAGATTCTTTATTTCCGTTAAGTATTTTTTTAAAAATATGAAAAGGATTGTCATACCATCTTATATATGTACCGAAGTTAGTGACATTTTTAAATAAAAAAAGCCACCGAAATGACTTTTAGTAGTAAAAGCTGATTAAATCTTTATTGTTTAATCAACTTTACTGTCATTCTACTCCCGTTAAAAACTACGGTTGTTAGATATGAACCACTATTTAGAGATAGGTTTTTGATTTGAATAAATTCGTTTCCTTTTTCTAATCGAACTGTTTTTGTATAAATCACTTTACCAAGAACATCGGCAAATATTATTTGCGCCGTTTGTTTTTCAATAGATCGGATATTTAAATTAACTAAACTACCTACCGGGTTAGGATAAATTGAGAATGAATTGTTGCGATCATCAGCAAGGTTGACACCAACCACTACAGAATAACTAAAGCGGCCGTCATTATCCACCTGCTTTATCCGATAGTAATTGACTTTCTTAGGATATGCATCAGTAAAATGTAAAACAGCTTCACCATTACTTGTTGCAGCTTGCTCATTTATTGCCATAAACACTTTGCCATCACTAGAATGCTCTACTATAAAACTTTTATTGTTAATGTTATTTGTGGTTGCCCACTCCAACAATACTTTATTGTCTAAAGACCTGCCTCGGAAATATAACCAAGTTAACGGCAGAAGATTGCATCCGGCTGTCATGGTTGCATTAAGCGTAGCTGTACTTAATGCGCCATTGGTGGTAAACGCCCTTCCATTTAATTTTGTCCCGGTTTTAAGATCAATAGCGCCATTGTTGCAGATTATGGTACCTGCTATTTCTGAAAAGTTATTAATGTTAACAGCACCTTTTATCAGCCAGAATACATTTACTGCTTTTGCACCATTAATCAGCTTTACTTTGGCAAATGTGGTGGTTGTAAGTGCCCCGTTTATTTTTATTAGAAATACGGCGTTGCCTTTTCCCAATGCATCTAAAATGATGGTATCAGTAAGGGTAGTTGCTGCATTCATAAGATAAGTGTGTGGGGTGAGTACAAGGCTTTGTCCAAACTGTGCAGGATACAGCAACTCAATATCATAAGGCAATGTGTTGAGATAAGTATACACATTCAGTAGGTCGGCAGCACATGCAGCTGTTGATCCATCAGGAATGGGATGTATCATACCATTTACAAAAAGGGGATTAAAACCGATGGTCAGCCCTACATTGGTGCCGACATCACCAGTTACTTGTGAAATGCCGCTGTTAGTCAATGAACCATTGCCCGAAAACAGTGCGTAACAAATGGAAGAACCCATATTGGGAGCTGCTGGACCAGTTAGTACAGGGCTTCCGCAACCGATAGGGGTATTGGCAGTAATACCGTTGACACTTATGGCACCTGTAGTGGACAAAGCCCTACCTTCCAACGTAACACCCGTACTCATATTGATAGCGGCATTGTTGGCTATTACTGTTCCTACCATAGCAGTTTTGGTAGCCATACTTACAAGGCCTTCCACTTTCCAAAATACCATGCAGGATTTCGCCCCATTGATCAAAACAATTCCAGAAGCTGCATTGGTAGAAAGCGTGGCACCTAGTTTAAAAATGAAAACCGCATTGGGATTTCCCTCTGCATCCAATATAAGATTCAGATTGAGCGTAGTGGGTGCTGATATGGCATAAACGCCAGCTTTCAAGGTATCTCCGTTTCCCAATAATGGCGAATGAGCTGATGTAGCAGTGGTCGTGTTTAATTGATTATAAGCTGTCAGCAGGTCAGCTTTGGCTGTAGCAGTTACTCCATTGCTGGTGTGCATCACTCCGTTTACATTGCCAAAGCCTGTATTGGATCCGCTATTGGTACCTACATTGCCCGTAAGGAGGGTTTTGCCTGTATTTGTTACTGCTCCTGTAGAAGTAAACAAAACAAAGTTGGCAGCGGTGCCGAGATTGGGTGCTTGTGCGAAATTAGAAAAGGGAATAATCAATAAGAAGCCCAAGGCGATATTGCGTAAAATATGTTTCATATTATGTGATCTTAATTGTGCATGAATTTGCACTATGCAAAGTTTATAAGGATTTAAAGGATAATTGTTACACTTTTCGGCTAAAAGATTGTATCATTCCCACATCTTCGAGGTTGCAACTTCTTATATTATTGTATAGTTTAAAAGACGATGGAGAAATACCTGTTGTTTTTCTAAATTGGTTAGAAAGATGCGATACACTGCTATAGTGCAGCTTGTCGGAAATCTCAGTAAGGTTTAATTCGCCTAATTGTAATAGTTCCTTTACTCGCTCTATTTTATGATTGATAATAAACTGTCGGATAGATACTCCATAATGCTCAGAAAAAACATTGGCTAGATAAGTATAAGCGTGGTTTAACTGATTGCTAATGTGGAACGAGTATTTTGTGATTGGTAAACCCTCAGGTGAATGAATCATTTTAATGATGATATTCTTTATCTTTTCTGTTAGAATACTTCTTTTGTCTACTTGTAATTGCAGACCAGATTGTTGTAAGTTAATATTTAGTTGACGATGCTGTTCATCATTAATATCTTCCGTGAGTTCTACTATGCCAAGATCTATGGTTACAGGGTGCAATCCCATTTTACCTAGTTCATGTTCTACCATCAATTTGCAGCGATGGCTGACCATTGATTTTATATATAGTTTCATTTTGAGAATATTAAAAGTCCCGATATCGTGAAAGTGCCTGTATTGGATAGGTACATTGGCGATAAAGAAATGATGAATAATGCTATATAGCCAACTATCATGCCGCAGGGCTTATACGCTGGTGTGCAGTACTTTGAGGCAGTTGTGCGTAAAATTATTCGAAAGAATGGGGAATACTAAACCCATCTTCCCCATTTATTTTGAAGAATGTTGAATAAATAGTAGGTTAAGACAAAATCAAAAAATTAGGTAGCTTTTGTATACCTTAAAGTCTGCTGTAAGCTTTTCCTTGTATTGTGGAATAATATTTTTTACCGCTTGAAGTTTGGTTAACCTATAACCTTTTCACTTTTGTACTAGAATTTTAATGATATGAGCAAGTAATATTTTAGCGAATGGGTATTTGTTGGGCATGAGTACCAAATTCTTATTTACTTGTCATTTTTTTAGAACGCAAGGACAATACTTGTTCTATTTGTTCAAGGGTTAGATTTTTTGCTTTTAGTAAAATTAAAAAATGATATAGTAAGTCTGCAGCTTCATTTTTGAAAAGATCTTCGTTGTCGTCTTTCGCCTCTATTACTAATTCTACAGCTTCCTCACCCACTTTTTGAGCTATTTTATTAATTCCGTTTTTAAATAGTTTGTTGGTGTAGGAGGCTTCATCATTTTCAACAATCCGTTGGGCAATAGTGTGCTCCAATTCGTATAAAAAACCTTTGTTTGTTTCTTCGTTAAAGCATGAAACAGCACCTGTATGACAGGTCGGACCAAGCGGCTCTGCTTTTATAAGTATGGTATCGTTGTCGCAATCGATGGCAATATTTTTTACAATTAAAAAATTACCCGATGATTCTCCTTTTGTCCAAAGTCTGTTTTTGCTTCTGCTAAAAAAGGTAACTTTTCCTTCTTCCTTTGTTTTTTGAAATGCCGCTTCGTTCATGTACCCCAACATAAGTACTTGATCATTCAGGTAATTTTGGATGATTACGGGAACTAGTCCATTCGTTTTATTAAAATCTATATTCATCGAACAGGAATTTTTTGATTTTTTAAATATTGTTTTAATACGGGTATTGGAATTTCATTAAAATGAAAAATGCTTGCAGCTAAAGCGCCGGTAGCATTTGTTTGTTCAAAAATCTCTTTGAAATGTACTTTGCTTCCTGCCCCGCCAGAAGCAATAACTGGAATATTAACTGCTTTGCTTACTTCAGATGTAATGTCAATTGCAAATCCATTTTTTGTTCCATCATTGTTCATGGAAGTAAGTAAGATTTCTCCTGCACCAAATGTTGCAGCCTTTATTGCCCAATCTATTGTTCTTATTTTTGTAGGAATTTTACCACCATTGATATAAACATACCACTCCCCATTTTCAAATTTTGTATCTATGGCTACCACTACACATTGACTTCCAAAATTTCCAGCAATGTCTGCAATTAATTCTGGACGATTCACAGCAGATGAATTGATACTTACTTTATCAGCACCTGCACTAATGATTAATGATACATCCTCAATTGAATTGATGCCGCCACCAACGGTAAAAGGAATATTGATTTCTTTTCCAATTTTTTCAACCAATGCAGCAAGGGTTTTTCTTTTTTCTATTGTTGCAGTGATGTCTAAAAAAACCAATTCGTCAGCTCCATCTTGTACATATTTTTTTGCCATTGTTATTGGGTCTCCGGCATCGCGAATGTCTATAAAGTTCACGCCTTTTACTATTCGCCCATTTTTAATATCCAAACAGGGAATGATTCGTTTTTTCAGCATAGTTGGCTCAATTCTTTTAGGCTAATCTTTTTCTCATAAATGGCTTTACCTACAATTGCACCTTCGCATCCTAACTTCTTAAGGTGTGCTAAGTCATTGATAGATGATACACCGCCACTTGCAATTAGGTTAATCTTTGTTTGTTTTAATATTTCTGCATACAGTTCATTCGATGCACCTTGCAACATTCCATCTTTACTTATATCTGTGCTGATTACATGGCGAACTCCTTTTTGTTCAAATGCTTTGATGAAATCAATTACATCTATTTCAGAACTATTTAGCCAACCGTGGGTAGCTATTTTTCGATTGTTACAATCTGCGCCTAAAATTATTTTTGCAACTCCATAAATACTTAACCACTCTATAAATAATGCAGGATTGGCTACTGCTATACTTCCACCGGTTACTTGCGAAGCGCCATTGTCAAAAGCTATTTTTAAATCTTCATTACTTTTTATGCCACCCCCAAAATCAACTTTTAAATTTGTATTGTATGAAATTTTTTTTAGTACGCTATGGTTTATAATTCTATTAGATTGTGCTCCATCAAGATCAACCAAATGTAAAAATTGGAGGCCGTTGGCTTCAAATTCTTTTGCTACTTCTAATGGGTCTTCGTTATAAATTTTTTGAGTAGCATAGTCACCTTTACTTAGTCTAACACATTTACCTCCGATGATGTCTATTGCTGGTATGATTCTCATATTGCTAAAAAGTTTTTTAATATTTGCTCACCTACACTAGCAGACTTTTCAGGATGAAACTGCGTACTATAAAAATTGTCTTTTTGCATAGCAGCACTAAATGGTATGATGTAGTCGCATATCGCTACCGTTTCTTCTGCAAGCTCAGCATAATAACTGTGAACAAAATAAAAGGTATCCTCTTTGTTTATGCCATTCCAAAGTGGTCCTTTTAAATCGGATAAACTATTCCATCCCATGTGTGGTACGATGTCTAATGCCGGAAACAATTTGACTGTTGTATTAAAAATACCCAAACAAGTTGTATCTCCTTCTTCTGAATGATTGCACATTAATTGTTGCCCTAAACAAATTCCTAACACCGGTTGTTTCAGCGATTGAATAAGGGTATCTAAATGATAACTTTTCAAATGGGCCATTGCCGAACTAGCTTCACCAACACCGGGAAGGATCACTTTATCTGCAGCAATGATTTTCGCTTCATCATCTGTTACCACACAATCATATCCTAATCTGCGAATGGCATTTTCAACTGACTTTATATTTCCTGCATTGTATTTTATTATAGCTATCATAAGACACCCTTTGTACTTGGAATAGAAAAATTATTCGTTTTACTTATAGCCATTTTTATTGCTTTTGAAAATGCTTTAAAGATCGCCTCTATCTTGTGATGTTCATTATCACCTTCTGCTTTTATATTCAGATTGCATTTTGCATGATCACTAAAAGATTTAAAAAAGTGCATAAACATTTCAGTAGGCATTTCCCCTATTTTTTCTCGTTTAAATGTTGCTTCCCACACCAACCAAGGTCTTCCTCCGAAATCAATAGCCACTTGTGCCAAGCAATCGTCCATAGGTAGCAAAAAGCCATATCTTTCAATACCTTTTTTATTTCCCAGCGCTTTTAAAAATGCTTCTCCAAGTGTGATGGCTACATCTTCTATGGTGTGGTGTTCATCAATTTGTAAATCGCCTTGTGCTTCGATAAACAAATCTATGTTGCCATGCTTTGAAATTTGTTCCAGCATGTGATCAAAGAAATTCAACCTTGTTGAAATAGAACTTTTCCCTGAGCCGTCTAAGTTAATTTCTACCTCAATTTTTGTTTCGGAGGTCATCCTTTCTGCCTTATACTTACGTGGTTCGGTTTTCAGAAATTTATAAATATCATTCCAGTCCAGTGTTGTTAAAATAGCGTCCACACAATTTTCTTTGTTTAAATAAATAGCTTTACAACCCATATTTTTCGCTAGTTGAACGTCAGTCAATCTATCTCCAATAACATAAGAATTACTTAGGTCGTAATCGCCGGTAAGGTAGTGAGTAAGCATACCTGTACCTGGTTTTCGTGTAGCAAGGTTTTGATGAGGGAATGATTTGTCAATAAGTATTTCTGAAAATGTCACCCCTTCATTTTTGAACGCCTTAATGATTTTATTTTGTGCAGGCCAAAAGGTTTCTTCAGGAAATGATTCAGTGCCAAGTCCGTCTTGATTAGTCACCATGACCAACTTATAATCTAATTCTTTGGCTATGAGCGCTAAGTGTTGAAATACACCGGGATTGTATTCAAGTTTTTCTAAACTATCGACCTGCAAATTGACTGGTGGTTCTATAATCAAGGTTCCGTCGCGATCTATAAACAATACTTTTTTCATTTTATAATTTGTTTAATTCATTAATTAGTTTTTCATTTTCATCAGGCAATCCAACAGTAATGCGAATACAGTTTTTGACTAAATTGTTTCTATTGCGTGTTATTATTTTTTGGGCAATCAATTTTTCATAAATATCATCGGCGTCCGTAGTTTCAACTAAAAGAAAATTTGCATTTGAGGGATAGACCTTCGTTACTACACCAACTCGATTTAATTTTTTCTCTAACCATTTTCTTTGTACTAAGATTTCTGCAATTTGATTTTTAAATTCAGCATAATTTTCCAATGCACTTAAAGCTGCTTTTTGGTTTAGCTCACTCACATTGTAAGGAGCTTTTACTTTGTTGTACAAGCTGATGATTTTATTATTTGAATATGCCGTTCCTACTCGTGCTGCTGCTAAGCCCCATGCTTTACTGAAGGTTTGGGAAACTATTAAATTTGGATGCTGTTCAATCTTATAAATGAAAGATTTTTCGGGACTAAAATCAATGTATGCTTCATCAATTATTACAATTCCCTTGAAGCGATTGAGTATCCCATCAATATTGTTTAAATGATTACCCGTCGGGTTATTTGGTGAACAAATAAAAATTAATTTCAAATTTTCATCTTTCAAATGCGATTCCAGGCTGTTAAAATTAATTTGGAAATGATCATCCAAAGGTATTTTTATGAGTTCTATATTGTTGATGGCTGCCGAAACATCGTACATACCATAAGTTGGTGAAAACGTCAATGCTCTGTCTTTGCCCGGATTGCAAAATATTCTAAGAGCCAGATCAATCACTTCATCACTTCCATTTCCAACAAAAATATTTTCTGTTGCTATGCACTTCAAGTCACTTAATTTTTTCTTCAATGCATTCTGATGGGGATCAGGATAGCGATTAAGGTCACCAAATGGATTCTCATTGGCATCTAGAAATATACCATCATCGGCAGAATACTCATCTCTTGCACTTGAATAAGGTTTGAGGCTGAGAATATTTTTTCGAACTATTTTTTCTAATGCAAACATTTTACAAACTTTTTAGCCTTAGCGTAACTGCATTTTTGTGTGCAAATAATTGTTCTGCCGCTGCCATCACTTCGATGGCCGGTCCTATATTTTTTATTCCTTCTCTT
>JANMZN010000270.1:0-3340 GCA_031383285.1 Segetibacter sp. | reverse complement strand
GACCTTGAACAACATTCCGTTCTTTATTGCGAGCACTTATGGTGAAAGGGGGGGGGGTAGCTCGGTTTACCAATAAAAGACCTGCATTACTTACCCACTACTAAATGCCGACTAAACGTGCCAACATTACTTATGACTTTTACAGTATAGCTGCCCGCCGATAATTTGACTGTTGAAATGCTTACCACAGACGAAAAACCATTGACCATAGTTGACAATACCGCTTTGCCGGTGGCATCTGTTATGGTTATGCTTGTTTTCCCCGTGATGGGTTTATTGAACTGCAATTGCACAGATGTACTTGCCGGGTTGGGGTAAACAGTAAAACTATTGCCTGTAGGCAGCTTTATCTCAATAATATTGCTATAGGTAAACTTGCCATCTTTGTCTACCATTTTGAGGCGGTAATACAGACGATTGATTGCTGACGGCAGACCATCGAGGTTATTTTCATAGCTATATTCATTTTTTACACTGACACCTTTCCAATTTACCCTTCCCACTTTAGCAAACTCCCTGCTGTTCTTGCTGCGTTCTATTTCATAGTGGCTAAAATTTTGTTCGTTGGCGGTTGTCCATTGCAGGTGGGTGGTTTGGTCTTGCAGATGGGCGGTGAAGGTGATGAGGTGGAGGGGGACTGCAGTGCCCATTTGATATCTCCAGAAATCGTTGAGATAATATGTGTCGGTATCTGATGTGATGTATCCTTCGCCGCCAAATTGCCAGAAATTCTTTGCTCTGTCTACCCAACCAGCAGGTCCAAATCTTTCACCCGGATGATTTGTTGCAGATGAGACCCCCATTGCACCATATGAAGTTAGTAAAACTGTAGAACTATCACCAGCTACCCATGTCCACCTGTTAGATGGTATGTCATACTTCCAAAAGTCGTTTAAACCGCCTTCAGAACTTTCAGAATAACCTGTTCCTCCAGCAAGCCATAAATTACCGGTTTCATCTGTCCAGGTAAATCCTTTCTGCCGCGCTCCTGGCTTATTCGATAACGCTGCAACTCCTTTAACGCCATAAACAGCTCTTGCATTAACAAGACTATCACCACCTACCCATGTCCATAGATTTGTTGTGATGTTGTATTGCCACAAATCATTTAATTTACCGGATCGGGATTCGGTATTTCCCTCTCCGCCATACATCCATAAATTGCCGGCATCATCTGTCCATGTATAACTTTCAATTCTAGCTCCCGGCTTGTTTAGTGGAGATGCCAGTCCCTTTACCCCATAAAACCCATTTTGATTGTAAATGCTGTCCCCGCTAATCCACGTCCATTCATTTGTAGATAGACTGTACTTCCACAAATCGTTGAACAGTTGGGAACCACTCGGCGGCCTAATCTGCGATCCTCCAAATAGCCATAAATTGCCAAGATTGTCAACCCACCTGCAACTGGATTGCCGGGTTCCAAAATAATTTGCACTATTCGGTATTCCCTTTATTCCATAGACCCCATTGTAACGAATTACTGTATCCCCCTTCATCCACGTCCATTGCGATATGGCAATATTAAATTTCCATAAAACAGTTCCATCATAAAGCCATAAATTATTTGAATAGTCTGTCCAGGGAACATAACCAGATCCAACATAACCAGGTGTATTTGCAGATGAGGGTATACCCTGTACGCCAAAGGTGGATTTATAAGGGGCTAAGAAACTATCTGCTCTTGTACCTGCTACCCAACTCCATTCACTTGTAGACGGGTTATATTTCCATAGATCATTCAGGCTGGTAAAGCTACTACCACCGCAAAGCCAAAAATTTCCTGCTGTGTCCGTCCAATACGCAGGATATTCTCTTCCGGCAGGTTTGTTTAAAACGGAAGGCACCCCCTTAATACCATAAGCGCCAATTGCGAAAGCCAGACTATCTCCTCCCATCCATGTCCACTGACCCACCTGAGAAAAACCTTCAAGTGAAGAAAAAATCTGCAGGGATATAAAAAGTCCAAAAATCTTCTTCATTATTTTATCATTATTGCTGCAATAATAATACGAAAAAGATATATTTCTTGAAAGATTAAAGAAATATAATACAGCCTCCATTCTTCCGCCGTGGTTTGTGTATTCTTCACCTGCAAATCTAACCATTATAATGTGTCAAAAATAACCCGTTATCACGCACCTCTTTATAAAAACCACTGAATGAATGACGTTGCTGTAATCGCCAACCCGTCCACAACAATTCATTAGCGAATTTTACTTGTAAACTGTAACTCCCATTAGTAATAATTTGAATTAATTTTCTTTATACTCACGCTGTTCTTAAAAGCTATTGTTCAGAAGCACCCTGAATTATTTTCTTTCAAGTGCTCCTACCCTATCTTTGCCACCCAACGATTGAAAATATGAACCTCGAATTTAATAAGAATGAAGATGTTTTGAAATTGTCCGTCAGTAGCATGCACCAGCATCATGATAAAATAAAACAAGGTGGTGGTAAAAAAGCTGCCGAAAAACAGAAGGAAAAAAATAAGTTGGTAGCCAGAGAGCGAATTGCCTACCTGACCGATAAAGGAAAACCATTTGTGGAGATTGGCTCCTTTGCAGGTTTTGATATGTATCCTGAACAAGGCGGATGCCCGGCAGGTGGAACAGTGGCTGGAATAGGCTATATCAGTGGCAGGCAATGCGTCATTGTAGCCAATGACCAAACGGTAAAGGCCGGCGCATGGTTTCCCATAACTGGTAAGAAAAACCTAAGGATGCAAGAGATTGCTATGGAGAACAACCTGCCTATTGTTTACCTTGTTGACAGTGCCGGTGTTTATTTGCCCATGCAGGATGAGATTTTTCCGGATAAGGAACATTTTGGAAGAATATTTCGCAACAATGCCAAGATGAGTGCAATGGGCATACCGCAGATTGCAGCGGTTATGGGCGCCTGTGTTGCCGGTGGAGCCTATTTACCCATCATGAGCGACGAGACCCTAATGGTAGAAGGAAATGGCAGTATTTACCTGGCTGGACCTTATTTGGTAAAGGCCGCAGTGGGCGAAGATGTAGATTCTGAAACATTGGGCGGTGCTGCTACTCACAATGAAATTAGCGGCATAGCTGATTATAAATTTTCCAATGAGCAGGACTGCCTGGATCAGGTTAAGAAAATCATCAGCAAATATGGCCATCGACCAACTGCGGGATTTGACAGAGCTGAGCCTGTTGTGCCAAAAAAAGACCCAAAAGAAATCTACGGAATAATGCCAGTCGGCAATGCCAAACCATATGATGTAGTGGAGATCATTGAACGCATTGTTGACAATAGTGAGTTTGAACAGTTTAAGGAACACTATGGAAAAACCATGCTTTGTGGCTATGCAAGA
>JANMZN010000250.1:0-4525 GCA_031383285.1 Segetibacter sp. | reverse complement strand
CTTCGCTATTTTGGACCTATAGACGGGCATAATATAGCCAAGTTGGTAGATACATTAAAAGATCTTCGCAATATACCAGGTCCTAAAATATTACATATCGTAACTACCAAAGGAAAAGGATATGCACTTGCCGAGAAAGACCAAACCAAATGGCATGCACCTGGCTTGTTTGATAAAATAACCGGTGAGATTCAAAAGAAAAAATTCGATTTGCCCCAGCCTCCAAAATACCAGGATGTATTTGGTTATACCATTATAGAACTGGCAGAAAAAAATGAAAAAATATTTGGCGTAACGCCAGCCATGCCATCCGGTTCTTCTTTAAAATATATGATGGAGAAAATGCCGGACAGGGCATTTGATGTAGGCATTGCCGAACAGCATGCCGTTACAGTTAGTGCGGGAATGGCTACACAAGGATTAAAAGTCTTTTGTAATATTTATTCATCCTTTATGCAAAGAGCCTATGACCAGGTAGTGCATGATGTGGCCATACAAAAGCTGCCTGTTATATTTTGTTTAGACCGGGCTGGCCTGGTGGGCGATGATGGTCCGACCCATCATGGGTGTTATGATATTCCTTATATGCGTTGCATACCCAATATGATAGTAAGTGCCCCGATGAATGAAAGTGAACTGAGGAATTTGATGTACACTGCACAACTCGATGCTACAACAAATCCAATGGTCATTCGTTATCCCCGCGGCGAAGGTGTGTTGCCGGAGTGGAAAACTGAAATGAAAGAAATAAAGATCGGTACAGGTAGAAAACTGAAAGAAGGCAAAGACATTGCAATTCTTTCTTTTGGACACCCTGGAAATTTTGCTGCAGCAGCTATCCGTGATTTAAAAAATGATGGCATAAATCCCGGTCATTATGATATGCGTTTTGCAAAACCATTAGATGAAACCTTACTACACGAAGCCTGTCAGCAATACGAAAAACTGGTGACCGTGGAAGACGGAGCTATCGAAGGAGGTATTGGAAGTGCTATTCTTGAATTCATGGCATTACACGGCTATAAAAATGATGTAAAGATCCTTGGGATTCCGGACAGGCTGGTAGAGCATGGTACTCCCAAAGAGCTTTACCGCGAATGTGGTTATGATGCGCAGTCGATTACAGATACAGTACGAGAAATGATGAAAGAGAAAATTACTGTGAACCAGTTACAGGGATAAAATATTTTTTACCGGAATTTCAGACTAAATTTAAAGTATGCAATTGATGCATACTTTTTCTTTTGTCTACAGGACAGTAAAAAAATTATTACTGCTGTCTGTTCTTTTTTTTAGCCAGTACCTTCATTCTCAGGTTGCCGATTCTGCTTATATCGAAACACTTTATGCTACCGGCTGGCAATATCTCTACACTAATCCTGACAGTGCTTCCTGGTTTTTTGAAAAAGGGAAAACAGAAAGTGAGAACAGAAAATATTTCCGTGGGATCCTCAGGTATTATAATTACGATGCAGCACTTCAAATAGCTATAGGTCAAAACCAAAAAGCCTTAGAACATTATGACAAGGCTATTACCATTGCTAAAAAAACAAATCTGAATACTGATTTGGGGCTTACTTATATGAAAAAGGGAACCCTTAGCCAGTTTATGGGTGAGTATGCCCAGGCTGCTGAGTCCTATCTTGCCGTGGCTTCAATTCTAAAAACAAATGACGACCGGAAAGAAGTTATCGGGTTATATAACAACATCATTTCAACGCTTAATAACCTGCAACAACAAAACCAATCCCTGCAAAATGTAATACCTGCACTGAAAAATAATAATACCAGTGAAAAAGAAATTGCTGCAATCCTTTCACAAAAAAAAACAAATGAAACCGTTCTTGATTTTCCTGACCAAACCACACTTCGTGATATAACCGGGGGTGAAATGTATGTCATCTTTGGAGGGGCTAAATTCCATATAGCCGATTTTTATATATTGGGCAAATACAGTAACTACCGCAGTGTTCGCAAGATCCCGGATGGAATGCTATCGAGAATACCTGATATACCAAGGGATGGTACTCTGATGAAAGAGTTTAATGACGACAAAGGGACAGTCTGGTTGATAAAAAACAAACTGCGTCATCGTATTGAAAATCCGGAAGTGTTACAGTATTTCGGAGGATGGGATGCTTTGTGTACCGTGCCGGAACACACCCTGAAACAGGTGCCTGATGCCGGGGATATAGTAAACATGCAAAATGTATTGACCACTTTTAATTTTAAAAAAGAATATGAAGTATTGATTGATACACTAAAAACTACTTTGCTTCAGAACAAGTATTTACTGGAGGAGGTTGGGAAAAAATTAAAAGCAAAAAATAATATACTTCAAAAAAGAAAAATACTTCTCTGGACATCTCTTATTGGTATTGCAGCATTATTATGTATAGGATTGTTACTGGTTCGGAATTCCCGCCAAAAACAAAAACTCCACCGGCAATCTTTACAATCATTAAAAGCAGAGCAGGAATTACAACGAAAAATGGAATTGGAAAAAGAAAGGACCAGGATTGCCACCGATATGCATGACGATCTTGGTGCCGGTCTGTCAAGAATAAAATTTCTGAGTGAAACAATCGGTATTAAACAACAACTGCAACAGCCGATAGAAGACGATATTTTCAAAATCAGGGATTATTCACATCAGATGATTGACAAAATGGGAGAAATTGTATGGGCCTTGAATGAAAAGAATGATTCACTGAGCGACCTGTTGTCTTATACCCGTTCGTATGCAGCAGAATATCTTTCACAAAATGGAATACAGTGCCGGGTAATAACACCTGATGATTTGCCGGCTATTTTGGTAAACGGTGAGTTTCGGCGGAATATTTATCTTGCTGTAAAAGAAACCCTGCATAATATAGTAAAACATGCACAGGCAACCATTGTCAGTATTAAAATTGAAACCGGCAAAAACCTAAGCGTAACTATTCAGGACAATGGAATCGGTTTTAACCAAAAGGAAACACGACCTTACAGCAATGGATTAATAAACGTAAAAAAACGAATGAGTGATATTGGCGGTGCTGTGCAAATTGAATCAGGAAAAGGAACAAGTGTCAGTCTGACTGTACCACTGGTTGTATAACTTTCGTTCTATTGTCAACACCATTACACAAAACTACTTTCGAAACATCTAATGAGCATCACTATCTGCATAGTAGAAGACCTGGATGAAGTACGGGAAGGTCTAAAACAATTTATTTCGCTGAATCCGGAATTCAATGTGCTTGAAACCTTCAGAACGGCGGAAGAAGCCCTGTATGAAATTCCCCGGCTAAAACCACAAATTGTAATTATGGACATCAGCCTGCCCGGCATGAATGGCATTGAATGTATCCGGCAGGTAAAGGATAAAAGCCCGGTCACACAGTTCATGATGTTCACTGTATATGAGAATGACGAAAAAGTATTTGAAGCATTGAAAGCCGGGGCATCTGGCTACCTGCTAAAAAATACAGGCTTGGTGCAAATGATAGAAGCATTAAAAGAATTGCACAATGGCGGCAGCCCGATGAGTGCCAATATTGCCCGGAGATTAGTTACTGTTTTCAGGGATAAAGAAAAAGAAATGATTCCGTTGGAAGTATTATCCAAAAGGGAAAATGATGTTTTACAATTATTATCCAAAGGATTGTTGTATAAAGAAATTTCCGATCAGCTTACCATCAGCACCGGAACGGTGCGACAGCATATTCATCACATTTATGAAAAATTACATGTGCAGAACCGCACTGAAGCTTTGAATAAAGCCTTTGGGAAAACCTAACTCTCTTTTTACAGCTAACTTTCGTTCTATTGTCCGGCTTTACTTATTACAATAGGTTTGGTAAAACTTATTCATGAAAAAACAATTACAACGCCTGAAATTGTTTCTGCCGGTTTTGCTCAATTTACTTGTTTTAAACAGCAAGGCCCAGGTTAACCAGGAATTCACATTTACCATGACAACCACAAATGCTATCATTACGGCATCCAAAGCGTTGATCAATTTACCAAACCTCTTAAACAACCCCAAGGCCATTATCATAGCTACCCCCGTCGCTAATTCACCATCAAACCAGAACCCAACCGGCGCCTGGTACTATTCTGGCAAATGGAACCTCTTTAATACTAACCATGCTCAGCTGGCTGTCGGATTAGTCTACAAAATAACATACTTCTTAAACGCTGGTCCTGATCAATTCATTCATGAAGTGACACAGCAGAATCTTGGAAGCGATGGTTCGTATATTAATCATAGCAAGCTCAATGGTAATCCAAATGCGCAATTCGCTATTTTTCAAAATCATGGTGATCATCATCCTGCTTCAGTACTCAATCCGCATGTCGAAAAGACTGGCTACAATGCTGCTACGGGGAAATGGTATATTACCAATGCAGATAACACCGCACTGCTTGCAGGTGCCGTTTACAACATTGTAGTTACTTCCCCGACGGTAGTTCTCGTGAATACAGTACCGGGGACTGCTGTTCCATTAAATACAAATCCAACAAATCCTGCAGATGATTA
>JANMZN010000246.1:0-1846 GCA_031383285.1 Segetibacter sp. | reverse complement strand
GCTTGCATTAGTAGAATGTAATATGAATTGTGAAAAGGGCAGCTTTGCCAGGCCTTCTCAACAAACAATAACATTTGGTCAGTATCCTTTGGTACGAGGATTGTATTACGTGTTAAAAGAAAATTATGCAGGGCTAGGGTCTAGATTGGTTCAGTTCCTTTCTACAGAAAGAGGGCAACTGATTTTTAGAAGAGCATTGTTGGTTCCTGTAAAAATTAACTTTGACAGGAGAAGAACACAAATAAAAATGAGCAAATAAAAACACTAATTAAATAAATAAAAAAATGATCAGAGTTACTACCTTTTTTCTGGCTATTTTACTTTCAGCTACTGTGTTGCTTGCCCAAACTGTTGACGAGGCAAGAAAAGACATTTACCACGGAAAATATAAAACAGCTAAAGAAAAATTAAATAAAATATTAGCTGCAAATGGTAAAGACCCACAAGCTATTTATTGGCTAGGACAAGCTACTATTGAAGATGAAGATAACATTGCCGGAGCTAAAACAGTTTATCAAAATGCACTCAACAGCGGCGTAAATGACCCGATTATTTGGGTGGGAATGGGGCATGTGGAACTGCTTGAAGGTAAAAAAGATGCAGCTCGCCAACGCTTTGAAGCAGCCATAGCTAATACGCTGGACAAAAAGAAAAAAGAAAACCCCAACATTTTAAATGCTATTGGACGGGCCAATGCTGATGGACCTGCAAATTCAGGAGATCCTGCTTATGCTATAGAAAAGTTAAAAAGAGCAGCAGAACTCGATCCAACCAATGCTGATATATTTGTTAACCTCGGTATCAACTATCTTAAATTGGGCTCTGACCAAGGTGGCAATGCATATGAAGCCTACACCAATGCATTGAAAGTAGAACCAACCAATGCAAAGGCGATATTTCGACTAGGTAAAATATTTGAAAGCCAAGGAAATCCAGAAAAATATCTTCAATATTTCCGTGACGCGGTAATTGCTGATCCTGCTTATGCTCCAGCTTTTCTCGCCTTATACAATTACTATTCTTATAGAGATGTAAATAAGGCAAGGGAATATTTAGAAAGTTATTTAGCAGCCAGCGATAAAGATTGTAACACAGATTTTTTCTATGCCGATTACCTTTTTCGTTCAGGTAAGTATCAAGAGTCATTGGACAAATCAAAAGCCATGAGAGTTGGGACATGTAAAGATTATCCACGATTGCCTTTGTTATTTGCTTACAACTATGATAGGTTGGGAGATAGTGTAAGTGCAGTAAAGGAGTTCGAATCTTTTATGACTTTAAGCAGCCCAGATAAAATTAATTCAAGAGACTACTTATTTGGGGCTTCTATTTTATAGAAAATGAATGGTGGAGAAGAAACAGCTATCGCTTATCTCAAAAAAGCTTTGGAAGTTGATACATCAAGGGCAAATCGTTTCCAATACATGGATACCATCGCCTTTTTGTATCAAAGAATGGGAAAATTAAACGAACGTCTTGAATGGTTAAAGCAAAGCTATTTTACCAATCCATCTCCCAACAATAGAGATATTTATAATTTGGCAGAAGCTTCTACTAGTGCAGGAAATTTTGATCTTGCCGACAGTATGAGCAGGATATATATTCAAAAATACCCAAACCAGAATTATGGTTATGTACTATTATCAAAATCAGCAATTGCCCGAGATAAAGATACCACTGCAGGCTCTGCGGTTCTCTCAGTTATGGAATACATCAAGTTCATGGAGAATACAGATAAAGTGAAATACAAGAACCAAATCATTGGTAATTATGGCTACTTGGTTTATGTACATGCCAATGTATTGAAAGATTACCCATTAGCTATACAGGACCTTGAAGGAATATT
>JANMZN010000243.1:0-1672 GCA_031383285.1 Segetibacter sp. | reverse complement strand
TTGCCTTTCTTTCCTAAAACAATACATGATTTAGGAGTAACTGGAATATATAATGGAGCTCAAGGCATAACTTACTCCAAGAATAACAACGGTAAATACGATGTTAAATTAACAGTTATTGAATTTGTTAATCCGAATTTGAAAGCCGGCTGGGATCTTGATAAGAAGAATCCTAGTTTAGCAAAAGAAGTATCTGCTCATGAAAAGGCACATGGCGATCAAATCGTAGAATCATTTAATTCAACAATTACTGTCAATAGCGGATTTGGGATGACTACTTTAGATGGAAAAATTAAAGGGATAACATTTACTGGAAAAATTGATGATGTTTTAAACCAAGCAGATAAACAGTATGATAAAATCAAAGCAGATAATCCAGATGCAGTAAAAAGCATTACAAAAGAACAATATATCAAGGATATATATAACTCTGCTTTAGGAGAGGTTATCAAGAAAATGCCGAAAGATGCTGAAACAGATGCTAATAATAGAGCAGCAAAAGAACTCGGAGGTAAGCATAAAATGCCATATACAAATGGCAATTTGCAAATAAAATTAAAATGACGATAATGAAAGTTAAATTGAATATTTTGTTATGCACCCTTTTAGGTGCATTCAGCTGTACGTCTAAAGATGAAGTGGAAAAGAGAAATATCGATTCTATTTATGATAAACAGACAATTGTTATTGATACTAATTTAATAAAGAATAAAGACAAATCCCCTTTAGATTTTTTTGTAGACACACATGCAGATTCTATCAATAACTCTACAACTGTAGTTCAACTTCCTTTATTTCTTGTAGAGACTCAGTTTGATTATCAAAATGTAGGTATCTTATCTTCTTTCCATGATCCTTTGCCTTTGCGTAAACTCATTATTGACAAAGTGACAAACTGTGCTATTTTAAAACTGATATTGGAAGACAAATCAGGGACTTACAAAAAGAAGCCACAAAAACAGCATGATATTGAAGTAGAGTTTATTAATTTGTCGATTTATGATTTAGTTCATCAACGGAGTAAAGAGTTAAACTGCAAATAGCAGAGTCCTAGCCCGTTCACCATAAGTGTTTGCTATGAAGAACAGGATGTTGTTCAAGGTCTTAGCGCACCGAGACCTTGAACGCAAGATAAATGGAGGTCTATGACCTCTTGTATTTGCAACACTTGCTGCAGTTTGTTGGTGTTTCTGGGTTCGCCGTTGTAGTATCTTCCAGTAACCGGGATTAGTAATGATTTGCAACTGTAGCGTGGGTAAGAAGATAAAATTATTAACCTGCAAATAATCTAGCCAGAGTAATATCATTTTTCATTTCAACGATGGAATTTGCATAGACATTTCAAGAAACGTTTTTCTGTACATTTACATCAGCAACACCAACACACAGTACCCTGTTTATTTTGATGATATGGATGAAATACACAAACGAGGACCTTTGTTGGCGGAAACGGCTTACTATCCGTTCGGGTTAGGAATAAGTTATGTGTCACTTGAAGGTATTTGTACACTTTCAAGGCCAAAGTTGCTTCCTGCTTTTTGCAGTTTATTATAATACTTTCTTTCTCAACCTACTTCATTCTGGTATATTTTTTGGAATTCAAATTCTTGTCACTAATCTGTTACCAATTCTCCTGAAACGCTGTATTGACGCGGGTTTTCATTTTCTGTAT
>JANMZN010000230.1:0-3531 GCA_031383285.1 Segetibacter sp. | reverse complement strand
CATATTGGTATGGTGTGTACGGGTGTCGTATTCTATTTCGTCCTGTATAAACTGAAAGCCGGGAATGCCTACCGCATCAAATGCCAAATGATCGGTTCCATCTGTGTTTTCGATGGCAACGGTTTTGGCGCCCAGCTCATGAAAAGGTTCTAACCATTTTGAAAAAACAGGACCGGCGTTTTTGTTTTCCTGCAAATAGATACCCCGGATTTTACCTGTGCCATTGTCGAGGTTGTAGTATGCCGATACTTTGGCGTGTGCAGGCTTTGGTATCATATCGGCAGGGTCGGCATAGTGTTCTTTTACATAGCCCCGAGAACCCAGCAGTCCTTGTTCCTCGCCACTCCACAGGCAAATGCGGATGCTTCGTTTGGGTTGCAGGCCTGTAGCTTTTATTATTCTTATGGCCTCCATCATGACGGCACTGCCTGCTGCATTGTCTGTAGCACCGGTGGCCCCATGCCAACTGTCCAGGTGCCCGCCTATCACTACCCATTCATCTTTCAAAACCGGATCGGTACCTGGTATTTCTGCTACTACATTGTATCCCTTCAATTCATTGGGGTAAAACGTTGTTTTGATGTCTGCTTCTACTTCTACTTTTTGCCCGGCTACAATCAGTCGTTGTATCCGCAAATAATCGTCGCTGGAAAGCATGACATAGCCATAATTGTTTTCTGCATCTTTTGCATAGCTGCCACCATTTTGTACAAATACAGTTCCGTCGTTGCCAAGGCCTCTCATGCTGAGTACAAGGGCCGGTTTTTCACGCTTGTAAAAATCGCCCATCTGCCTTAGTAGCGCCTGCCGTTTGCGCATCGCCAATATTTGATCCATAGAAATGCCACTGTTGTTGCCCGGTGTTTTATCCGGCTTGGTAGGGTTCGCCATTTTATCCAATTCTTCATCGGTAAATCGGGTGCCATCGGGTTTAAAGGATGGTTTCAACGTGTCAGTGGAATACAGCATGATGATCTTACCTTTTATTTTTCCTGCATAATTCTGGTAGAGTTCAGTGGAGTCTTTAAACTTCACCAACATGACTTCAGCTGAGGACATTTTTTTGCCGCCATAGCTTCCCGTCCATGCACGTGGTATGGCCACTACAGGAAAGTAATAGGGAGCGGTAACAGCGAGGTAGCAACGGTTTTGTTCCCACCCTTGTCCGAATTCGCCCCATGGTTCCAGGGCAGCATTTGTGAGGCCCATTTTGGTAAGTTCTTCTTTTGCCCAGTTGGCCGCTCTGAAAAAGCCGGGAGAATTGGTCAGGCGTGGACCACTTACATCTGTCAGCTGAAAAGCAAGGTCCATTACTTTGGAATTGCTGAGCCCTTCTTTCTTTATTTTATCGGTGGCATCGGTTTGAGCGGACAATATGCTGAGTGATCCGCATAAAAAGGAAAGTAATACGATTTGCTTTTTCATAAGCTGTTGTTGTAAATGAAATGATGCCGTCAAGGTATTTATTTATTTGGAAGGTTGGGCATTTTTTCATTTTTCATGGCAGTAATAATCTTCCATGATGAATACGAAGCTGCTTTGTGCTTAATCGTGTATGCGAAAGGGGCTATCCTATTCTCATGATTTTCAATGTACAGCTTAATCATTGACAGGGTCAGGCTATCAGCGGTTCATTTATTATCTTATGTTAACGGTCAACCATTTTACCATACCTAGTTTTGTTGAAAATTAAAAAATATGCAAACAACATTGAAATTGGAAGAGGCTGCCATGACAGCTATCGGTATTTATTTGCTCAGCTTTTTTAACCTTGGGCTGCCTGTATGGGCTTGGGCGTTGCTTTTTTTTGCGCCGGATATTTCCATGTTGGGTTATCTGATCAATACGAAGGTGGGAGCCATTTGCTACAACCTTTTTCATCACAAAGGCATGGCCATTTTATTGGCAATGGGTGGTTATTATTTTCACCAGGATATGATGGCTGCTATTGGCATCCTCTTGTTTGCACATGCTTCCTTCGATAGAATATGGGGCTATGGATTAAAATATGCCGATCGTTTTTCCAATACACATCTTGGCATTATTGGTAAGGGCAAATAAGCTATTTCTTTTTTGCAAGCCTGTTTCTTATGCGGCTCATACTAACGGGAGTGATGCCCAAATAGTTGGCGATATAATGTTGCGGTACCCTTTCGATGATCTTTTTTTTGTTGCTGTTTAATAAATCAAGATACCGCTCTTCCGGGCTTTGGATGAGCAGGCTGACCATTCTTTCTTCCAGCCCGATGGTAATGTACTCAGCCATGAGCCGCCCGAACTGTTGCCAGGCCATGCTTTTGGTGTACAAGTCCTTCATGATCTTATAAGGAAAGCAAACATAAGTGGCATCGCTCAATGCTTCGATGGTTATCAAAGATGAGTTGCCGGTTATGCAACTGATGTAGGAACTGATGAAATGATTTTCGAAAAAGAAGTAGGTTGTTTTCTCTTCGCCTTCTTTGGTATAGTATTGGCGAAACATGCCTTCTATTACAAAGCCGATGTTTCGTTCTGTCTTTCCTTCTGCAATGAATAATTCGTTTTTTCGGATGGTTTTAAGTTGAAGGTGAGGAAGCAATAAATCCCAATCATCATCAGCAACGGGTGACAATGCATTGATATGATTTCGGAACGCAGCAAACATAGTTGAATGGTTTTGGCCCATTTTATGAAGTACTATTTTTTAGTTAACAGGAAACCCGGACACAGGAAATACAATGACCACTGATTATTAAAAAAAACAAAAGCAAAAGACAGCATGAATAAATCTTTCATTGTTTTTAAACTTTTTATGTAGCCAATCAAATAATGTATTTAATATTTCCAGATAGCGCCAACACCTGCTTCCCATAATTTTTTATTCAAAGCAGGAATGTCATTTTCAAGCAGTTCCATTCCCCTGCTTTTAAGCAATACCCATTCAGCGCTTAACTCCTTCATTCTGTCCATAGAAGGTTGGTTAATGCCTGGTATATCGCTCTCTGATTGATTGATCAGAAACAAATAATTAGCAGTGAATTTTGCAGGAAAATTTTCTGCATCATCATACACCTTTGTTTGCCGCTGAACCATGTCTTCATCCCATGCCTTCATCTTTTTAGAAATGACAGAAGCTTCCGTTACCAAAGCAGCATATTTGGCATCGCCCATGGTTGCTATCAATGCATCCAATTGCGTCCTTTTTTCATTTAGCTTGTTGATCATTTTATTCATACTGGTCAATTCTTTTTCCATGCTGCTCATAGTTGCATTGTATTCCTGATAAGCAACCTGCGTAATCGGATAGGAAGGATTGGCAAGAATTTCTGCATTTGTTGTAACGGTCTTGTCTGCTATTTTTAAAGTAAGCGTGTACTTACTTGGAATAGCTTTGTGTCCTCGATAACTTGCTTCAATGTATACATCGGGTACACCGGGCATGGTTGCATGCCGCATGTTCCATACAAAACGGTTCAGTCCTTTTGCATTTGATAGGAGCGGTGCAGCCTGTGGCCCGCCATCATATTTTTTGTAGGTACTGTCTTTTTTTGA
>JANMZN010000225.1:0-2215 GCA_031383285.1 Segetibacter sp. | reverse complement strand
ACTCATCATCAAAATTCGGCGCTTGGCAATATCTGTATTTTGACGCGCTATTTCATATTTATCGTCAGCTACTCGGGTACTGACAAAATCGCGTTCAAACTGCTCCCTTGTGGGGCGTGGCTTTAAAATAGTAACAGGGAGAAAGGCAGTATCTGTTACCATCAATTGAATAACACTGTATTGGTTGCTGACCAAATTGGTTGGTATGATGATGTTTTTAGGTTTAAATCCGACACTGGAAAATTCTACTTCATCATTTTTCAAAACCACGATAGAGAATACGCCATCGTCATTGGTCATAGTACCACGATTGGTTCCTTTAATGACCACACTAACTGCTGGAATGCCTCGTAAGCTGTCTGCGGTCATTACCACGCCATACAACTGAATAACACTATCTCTCATACCTTCAAACTGTGCTAGGAGCCTGACGGGTAAGAAAAAAGCCAATAGGATGAGAAAATGTAGTTTTTTATTCATTTATACGGGTACTTTGTATTGAAGCCAATCATCCTTTTAGAAGTTTTGCTGATTTGGTTGCTTCAATACACTTACAAAGCAGATGAAAGCAATTTTTATCTATTGTTAAAACAAATAGCTAAACAACTCAAACAAAGTAAGGTACTCAATGGTTAACTTTGCACCTCTATATTTTTATTTAACAAAAACTTTGAGATGAATACTGAAGATATATTGAAAGCATTGAGCAACGTACAGGAGCCTGATTTGGGAAAAGATTTGGTTACCTTGAATATGGTCAAGGATATTGAAATTGAAGGAAATTATGTGACGTTTACCATCGTATTGACCACTCCTGCTTGTCCTATGAAGGACCTAATGAAAAATGCCTGCATCAATGCTATAAAATTGCTTGTAAACAAGGAAGCAATCGTAAATGTTAAGTTTACATCTCAAACATCTTCCAAGCGTAAAGAAGGTGATGCAGTTTTACCCGGAGTTAAAAACATCATTGCGGTAGTGAGTGGAAAGGGCGGCGTTGGCAAAAGCACTGTTTCTGCAAATTTGGCTCTAGCCCTTAGCCAGGGTGGTGCAAAAGTGGGGTTAATGGATGCGGATATTTATGGTCCAAGTGTGCCCATTATGTTTGGTGTGCGTGGGGAAAGACCGATGATGCAAGAAGTAAATGGTAAAGGTATGATTGTGCCCTTGGAAAGATATGGCATAAAACTACTGAGTATCGGGTTGTTGGTAGATGAAAAAAATGCAGTGGTTTGGCGGGGTCCTATGGCTAGCAGCGCTATTCGCCAGTTTGTTACCGATGTTAATTGGGGCGACCTTGACTACTTGGTAATCGATATGCCGCCGGGTACAGGCGATATTCACCTCACGTTGGTGCAGACAGTACCGGTGACAGGCGTAGTTGTGGTAACTACTCCTCAAGATGTAGCCCTTGCAGATGCTAAAAAAGGAATTGCCATGTTTGGTCAGGCCCAAATGAAAGTACCCATCATAGGACTGATTGAAAATATGAGTTATTTTACTCCGGCTGAATTGCCCAACAACAAGTATTACATTTTTGGAAAAGATGGCGGTAAACGGTTGGCTGAAGAATATGATATACCTTTTCTTGGGCAAATACCATTGGTTCAAAGTATAAGAGAAGGCGGCGATCTGGGAGTTCCGGTCATGATGAGTGACGATGAAATTAGCAAGGCAGCATTTGCTGATTTTGCTGCTTCTGCCGTTAGAAGTATTTCTATGCGCAATGCCGATATGACGGCTACTGAGGTAGCTGAGTTGGTGGAGTGATTGGTGTCCGCCGCGGCGGAGTGAATGGTGAGCAAACCAGAAATCAGCCAAGGTCAATTTGTAATTCTAAACTCAATCATTTATTTTTAATCTCTAAATTTTGCCATATGCCCATAGCTGCCCCATTTAACCTAAAAAGGTGGATTGATGAAAATAGAAATTTACTAAAACCTCCGGTAGGTAACCAATGCATCTATAAAGATGCAGAAAATTTTATTGTAATGGTTGTGGGAGGTCCTAATTCTCGAAAGGACTATCATTACAACGAAAGCGAAGAATTGTACTATCAGGTAGAAGGTAACATTGAACTGAAAATTATTGAAGAAGGAAAGCCCAGGACGATACCTATAAACGAGGGTGACATGTTCTTACTCCCTCCACAGACTCCACACTCTCCACAGCGTCCGGCCAATACGGTTGGTTTAGTTATCGAAAAAATCAGGGA
>JANMZN010000159.1:0-4178 GCA_031383285.1 Segetibacter sp. | reverse complement strand
ACTGTCTGCCCTAAGCAATTGCCTATCTTTTGGAATGGGAAATCTTATAATACGCAAGGCACTTTTAATGACACCATGAATAATGCTATTGGCTGTGATTCCATTTTAACACTTAATCTAAATTTGGAAATAAACACCTTTAGTATCTCAAGTGCCAATATATGCCCAAGCCAATTGCCATATACGTGGAATGGCAAAGCGTATTCAGTTGCGGGTACTTACAGAGATACCATAACTAACGCTGCAGGCTGCGATTCATTGATGACTTTGCAATTAATTGTAAGGGGCAATAGTACAAGTACTTCAACCATAAATATTTGCCCCGAACAATTACCCTATTTATGGAATGGAAAATTGTTTGCTGCTGCGGGAACATATGTCGTTATGATAGCAAATGCTCTTGCATGCGATTCGCTTGCAACACTTGTTCTGGGTTTAAAACCTTCTCCCCCGGCTCCTATTCTTTCTAGCAATTCTCCAATTTGTTCCGGTGACATTCTTAATCTTTCAGCTATTGCAAATGGTGCAGATTCTTATAGGTGGACAGGACCTTTTGGCTTTTCATCAAACCAAACTAATCCGGTAATCAACAATGCGGCTTTAGCAAATAGAGGATCCTATTCGGCAACTATTACTTCTGATGGCTGTATTAGTCCAACAGCAAGCATTATTGTTGATGTTGTACAAAGACCAATTATTTTGGCAAGTGCCGACAAGCAAATATTTGAAGGTGATACTGCTGTTCTTACTCCCTCTATAATTTCCAGCTTATCAAACCTCTCTTTCAAATGGAGCCCAAGTATTTACTTCTTATCACCGGACAGTATAAAAACCCCTCAAATATTAGGAGTTACTACAACCACGTATTACCTCATTGTTTCTGCGGGCAATCAATGTCCATCTAATGCAGGTCCGTTTGTAGTAAAAGTGCTTCCCAAACAAAAGCCTTTCAACATCCCTAATGCTTTCTCACCAAACGGTGATGGGATCAATGATACATGGATTATCAATGAACTAAACGCCTATCCCGATGCTCAAGTACAAGTATATAACAGAAACGGTGCTTTGGTATTTAATTCTATTGGTTACAGGAAACCATGGGATGGGAAATATAATGGTAATGTTTTACCCGCATCCACTTACTACTTTGTAATGGTTACAAAACAAGGTAGAAATCCAATATCCGGCTGGGTATCCATATTGAAATAATCATTTTCAATTCAATTTAAACTGCAGTTTCCATTTCTTAATGAAAGTGTAAAGAATTGGCTATTCCTTACGGAAACAATAATAATCATCTATTTTCCATCAATTATATTCGTTTTTTATTCGTCATCTCGTATGTTTGAAACATGAAGCATTTGTTGGCAACCATATTATTGGGAATTCTTTTATCAAACACTGCATCTGCTCAGGTGGATAGCATGATGAATGCCTCCAATAATGCAAATGATACTTCTATTATAAAAATATTTGGTGACTCTAGTACTACAATATCAACTACTCCAATAAAAAAAAGAGTACGATTGGTAACTGCAGCTAATCTTATTGGTTATGGCGGTACAATGGCTTCTTTATACGCTGCATGGTATAGTCAATATCCACAAGGGAGTTTCCACTTTTTCAATGACAATTCAGAATGGAAACAAGTGGACAAAGTAGGACATGCGTATAGTGCCTACATAGCCAGTTATGGAAGTACAGAAATGTGGAAATGGACAGGAATGAGTCATCGGAAAAGTGCAGTATTGGGTAGCCTAAGTGCATTTACTTACATGACTGTTATTGAAACGTTGGATGGCTTTAGTTCTGAATGGGGCTGGAGTTGGGGAGATATGGGAGCCAATACTTTCGGCAGTGGATTATTTCTAGGGCAAGAATTGGCATGGGGAGAACAACGTATTAAATACAAGTTTTCCTTTCATAAAAAAAATTATCCATCTTCTGATTTAAATATTCGAGCAGACAACTTATTTGGTAACAGCCTTCAGGAAAGAATGCTGAAAGATTATAATGGACAAACTTATTGGTTAAGTGCCAACCTGAAATCGTTTATGCCCAAAAGTAACTTGCCCGATTGGTTAAGTGTTGCATTTGGTTACGGTGCTGAAAACATGTTTGGCGCAGAAGAGAATATTGGGAAAGACGATCATGGAAATATTAATTTTAATAGAACAGATGTGGTCCGTTATCGTCAATATTTTATTTCTCCAGATATTGATTTGACCAAAATAAAAACAAAAAGCAAATTTTTAAAACTGGCAATTGGCGCTCTCAATTCATTTAAATTTCCACTGCCCTCCCTTGAGTACAATTCAAAAGGAAAGTTTGTTTTTCATGCATTGCATTTCTAATTGCTGGTGTTTTATTTTAAGTTCACTACTCATAAATTAATAAGTAATGCTTTTCTAAAAAGCAACTCTAACTGATACTATTCAGAAGCTGCGCCAATTTATTTTATTAAAAAATAGATGTTAGCAAAATAAAATAACCCCTTGAAATAAAATAATCCGATTTGCATAAAAAAAGGAGGCTGTCTTTTTAAGACAGCCTCCTTTTTCAGAGAACCAAATATAATTAAGTCAACTTATTTCACTTCTTCAAACTCGGCATCGGTAACATGCTCGCTATTGGTATCGCTTGTACTATCTTGTTGACCATTATCACCTTGTTGTTGCCCACCACCAGCATCTTGGGTTGCTTTGTACATATCTTCGCTGGCAGCAGTCCATGCAGTGTTCATTTCTGCAAGCGCAGAGTCTATGCCTGCTATATCCTGATTTTTATGTGCATCTTTCAACTTAACTAAAGCTGCTTCAATTGGAGCTTTTTTATCTTCAGGTATTTTCTCGCCATATTCCTTCAATTGTTTCTCTGTCTGGAATATCATGCTATCGGCCTGGTTTACCTTTTCAACTTTATCCCTTGCTTCTTTATCTGAGGCCTCATTTGCTTTGGCTTCATTTTTCATTTTTTCAATTTCTTCTTTGCTCAATCCACTTCCTGCTTCAATGCGGATGTTGTGTGATTTACCAGTTCCTTTATCTTTAGCTGTTACATGCAAAATACCATTGGCATCAATATCAAAGGTAACCTCTACCTGCGGCACGCCTCTTGGTGCAGGAGGAATACCGTCCAGGTTAAACATTCCAAGGCTTTTGTTTTGAGAAGACATGGGTCTCTCACCTTGTAGAATGTGTATTTGAACACCCGGCTGGTTATCGCTTGCTGTAGAGAATACTTCTGTTTTCTTAGTAGGAATGGTTGTATTGCTTTCAATTAATCTGGTCATAACACCACCCATGGTTTCTATACCAAGACTTAATGGAGTAACATCCAACAACAATACATCTTTAACCTCTCCTGTCAATACGCCACCTTGAATAGCAGCACCAATCGCAACTACTTCATCAGGATTCACTCCTTTGTGAGGTTTTCTTCCAAAGAATTTTTCTACAATTTCCTGTACTTTAGGAATACGTGTACTACCTCCTACTAAAATAACTTCGTCAATTTGAGAAATATTATATCCAGCATCTTTTAACGCTTGTTCACAAGGCTTCAAACATCTTTGAAATAAAGAATCACTAAGTTGTTCAAACTTAGCTTTAGTAAGTTTCTTTACAAGGTGTTTTGGGGCGCCATCAATAGCTGTGATGTAGGGAAGGTTAATTTCCGTTTCTGAAGAAGATGACAGCTCAACTTTAGCTTTTTCTGAAGCTTCTTTTAAACGCTGCCAACTCATTGGATCTTTACGCAAATCCATATTCTCATCCTTCTTAAACTCGTCTGCTAACCAATCCATGATCACTTTATCAAAGTCGTCACCTCCAAGGTGAGTATCCCCATTGGTAGATTTAACTTCAAAAACGCCTTCACCCAATTCCAAAATAGATATATCGAAAGTACCGCCACCCAAGTCAAACACGGCAATCTTTTGATCGCTGTGTTTTTTATCAAGTCCATAAGCCAAAGCGGCAGCTGTAGGTTCATTGATAATTCTACGAACATTTAATCCGGCGATCTCTCCAGCTTCTTTGGTGGCTTGTCTTTGAGCATCATTAAAATAAGCTGGAACAGTAATAACAGCTTCAGTTACTTCATGGCCCAGGTAATCTTCAGCAGTCTTTTTCATTTTCTGCAAAGTCATAGCTGAAACTTCTTGTGGGGAATATTGA
>JANMZN010000104.1:0-2716 GCA_031383285.1 Segetibacter sp. | reverse complement strand
GCCTCTTTTGCAGCTATTTTAATTTTATGAATAAAATCAGCTTTACTTTCTGCATTTTGAGCCTCCATCGCATTAGCTCCAATTGCAGTACCCGATTTCAACAATTGTCTGGCAATAACAAACTTTCTATCCTTTTCCAATAATTCGCAATATTGTATAATTTGTAAAGCGAAGTCAAAAGATAATTTTAGAATTGGATTATTATCGAAAATTTCTTTTTTCATTACCAAATTAAGTTGCTGAAAGATATTACATCTTTAGAATGTTACTTCATTTGTAAATTGAGGGATTGAGCCATTTTAGATTAAGCTGGTTCCACCAAAAACAATGGTTGATCGTACTCTACCGGAGAAGCATCATCAACCAAAACTTTGACAATGATCCCTTTAATTTCGCTTTCAATTTCGTTGAACAATTTCATTGCTTCAATTATGCAAACTGCCTTTCCTGGAGCAATTTCATCTCCAACACTTACAAAAGGTCCTTTGTCAGGTCCTGAACTTCTATAAAATGTACCAATCATTGGGCTTTTGATGGTAATAAGATTATCCGGAACTTTACTACCTGCTGGTTCTCCTGAAGCAGGTGGCAATACGGGTGAGGACTGCTGCAACTGAGGGCTTGCCTGTTGCATTGGCTGCTGAAAATACTGTTGATTTGGAACAGCTTGTGTATACACTGGCGCTACATCCTCCTTTTGCTTGATGGTTATTTTAAATTCCTTTTCCTCGATGCTTAATTCCCCTATGTTGCTCCGGTTTACTATCTTAATTAATTCCTGTATTTGTTTGAAGTCCATACAATCGTTTTTTGGTTTAAAGAATATAAAAGCAGGTTTCTTTTTACGAAACGAGAGGCAAAATAGTTATTTTTGAAATAATAGCGGAAGAAAAGGTGAATTTTCAATGGTTGCCTATCTGAAAATTAATTAAGTTTTAATTTGAATTTATTGATACAGCAATAAGCTATGAGTAACTTTCTCATCAGTAAATAACTGGAATAGCTTTCTAATTTCCGTTTTGGCAAAAGATATCCCAGCCAAAAAACAATTTTATTTTATCTGTTAGTGCTCTTGTTTGGTTAGCACTTCTTTTTTCATCTTTTCCCATAAATTGTCAAAAGAATCGTTAGGTGAAGTTTTCCAACTTGCCAGGTCAGCTTGCATTTTTGCTTTTCTATCAACCACGCTAGATTCGAAGAATAATTTGAGAAATGATGCATCATTTTCTTTAGCCAATTGATTATAAAGGATTTTTAATTCCTTTTCCTGCATATGATTGTTTTCAGCCATTTCCTTTTCCAATTGTTCAACCAACCTTACTTTTTCATCGTAAGTACCGGAAGGCAATAATGTTTTTGCCAATACAGGCATCAACTCTATAAGCATAAGAATAATCACTATCAGAAAATATCTCCATTTGAGTGCCAAGTTATCCTTTACCAGATTATTCAATGCTTGAATTCGAGTCAAAAAACCATCATTTAGCAAGGATTCAAATGCTGCATTTGCCTTGCTTTTTGATTGATCTATAACACCTAAGCTGCTGTCGATCGAACTGAGCTGAGGTTGAATCTGGGTAATCAGTTCATCCTGCTGTTGATCGAGTTTTAAATAGGTATCCTTTTTTGCCAAGGCAATACTTTTTATGCCAATCTTACCTGTGCCACCTGATCCATCAATCTCAGCTATATATTGTTTTCTAGCTCCATCAACTTCACTGATTCTGTCATTTAACTGTTTTTGAAGGGCTGAACGTTTTGTATCTAATTCAACTTTTTGCGGATTAAACAAAGAATCTAATTCCTGCTGTTTCACTCTCTTTCTTATCTCGTTATCAAGTGAAGCCTGCACTTTTATTTCTTTGTCGAACATGTATAAAATGGCAGGCTGAGCCATAAAAGTTCCTAAGGTTACCGCTAATATGCCTCTTAAGATAAGGGGAGCAGCTTTTGTTTTGTTGAACTTATTGATTCCTTTTATAAGTGCTCTATCAATAGTCAAAATAATCAATCCCATAAAAACACCCAATGATGTAGCCATAAATAAATTGGTAGTAATTGTACTCCAGAAGTAAGTCCATGCCAGTGTTGCAAAACCCCAGGTAGCCAAAACAGTTGCGCCTATTATCTTATATCTGTTTCTATCCACGACACAAGGAAGGATGAGTTCTTTTTCAGCTGTACTAAGCCACCATAAAAATTCACTCCACCATAAAGTTGAATACTTTTCCCTATTAGAAAAGGAGTTAATGCTTTTAGGCATTCCAATATTTTTAAGATTGTAAAGATGGTGGTTGAAGAAAGGAATGCAAATGAAAATAAAATGTAGGTACTATAAGTAATAAGCATTTAATTATCAAAGTCTTTTATCTATATTTTAACGGCAGAAATATGTAAAACTGCTCTTATTTTCAAATCCCTACCTTTGCCGCCTAATTTTTTTACACAACATGCAGACGGACAAGAATACGATAATTGGTTTTGTGTTGATTGGTATCATTTTTATTGCCTTTTTCACTTACACCAGCAAGCAACAACAAGCGTTGATGCAATTGCAAAAACACGAACAGGATTCTATAGCAAAAATAAAGGCAGCAATGGCTCCAAAAACTGATCCTGCTGCTGCACTTTTGGACTCTCTAAAAAGAGATTCAACTGCTAAATTGGTAGCTGCCGGTAACTTTCAAACAGCAGCCATAGGCAATGAACAATTGAC
>JANMZN010000050.1:0-29594 GCA_031383285.1 Segetibacter sp. | reverse complement strand
CATATTTGCGTACAAAATACGCATTTATTCCGATACAAAATACAGGATTACGGAAATTTAATTGGCTTTTGGGGTATGCTAGTTCCTTGAGTAATGGCAAAAAAGGCAATTGATATCCAATGGACATCACCGGAGGTATTGATCATTAATCAATTTGATAAAACGTAAAGTTTTAATTATCCTCTGTTTTAGTTACAACCTTATTTTTTTCTATAAAGAAAAAATGGAACTATGACAATAAAATATTGTTTAGCAAAACTTATTACTTATCCGGTTTACTTTCCATCACATACAACCTGTATCACATTCCTAATGCCAGTTGGAGCAATAATTTGCAATTGGTAAGCACCGGAAGGTGTCTGTCCAATATTAAAGGAAAAAGTGCCTGATCCTCCGGAGTGGTTGATTACTCGGTTGTGTACTATTTGTCCATACTGATTAAACAGGGAAATTGCATAGCGACCCGCAGGTTGTCCGGTAAATACAAGCTGAATGCGGTTGCCTGTTATAGGATTTTGCAGGATAGCTAAACTGCTGTTTTTGGTTATTGAAACTTTCATAACGCCAGAATACAATGGTCTTCCGGAAGCTGAGATTGCCTTTATCCGGTAAAAATTAACGCCTTTTAATGGAGAACGATCTACCCAGGTAAACCGCGAATCTGTATTCATGTCAGCATTGCCGTCAACTACTCCAATTTTAGTAAAACGGATGCCATCTGCAGCATGTTCTATTTCAAATCGGGTAAATGCTGTGCCCCCCGCCATACGCCAGTTTACGCCTATACCTGCTTGTGTTTCTACTGCATTATATGATGAAAAATTGAGTGGGAGTGTTGAAACTTTCAAATATAATTTAAACCTGTCTTGGGCATAAGACCCTGCAACCGATGTTACAGCAAATGTAACTGAAGTTGTATCAATAATACTGATGGGCGAATCCGCATTCAGATAATTATCATGTAGGACTGCCATCAGCCCCGGCGTATTAAAATATCTAGGTGTGAATTCGAATTTATAAGTGGTTGCCTGCTTTAGATTCCAGATGCGGTAGTAAACCGTATCTACTGTTACCACATTTTTCCGGGCCTCAATTGCCAACGTGACCAATCCTTTTTGTATTCCAAAATTTTCACCAAAATTATTTTGTTTGGTTACATCATTATTGTCAACACTATTTGAAAACGAACTATCTAAAACAACGCTATTTCCATCTGCCAGGGAATACCCATTGATTGTTAACGCATAAATAGTTGCCTTCATTTGCTCGTAAGGTTGTGCAAATGAAAAGGTTGCATTGAACGCAGCCAACAGCATTATCGTCTTTATAGTCCTATCAAAATTTTGCCATTTCATGGGTAAGGGTTGAATATTTTACTACAATTTATATTATCAAAAGTGGTACTGTGGTACAAAAAATAATCAATGCCCATTTACCATCAGCAAGTTTTCAACAGAATTTGTTCTATTTGGAAAGACCATTTCAATTCTGTGAAGTCCGGAATATTTAACCGGCAATTTCACTGAAAAGATACCAATCCCGCCGGCATGCTTCAATTGCTGAACAAAAAGCACCTGACCATTTACATTCAATAACCTCAAATCATAAATGCCAGGTAGCTTATTGCTTACTGTAACATTTAAATGTCCATTTATAACAGGGTTGGGGGCGAAGGTAAAGGATACCTCTTTCTTATCTTCAATAATTTCGCTGATTTGTACTTGTTTTTTAAATACCAGTACAAATCGATCACTTGCGGAGGACCTATCATCAACTGTTACATCAAAGTCCAATATGGTATTTCCTGTAAGTGATATAGCTGTGTGCTTGTTTTCATACCGGTCGTACATCCAGGCAGTATAACCAGCGGGTAAGTTTTGAGCAGCGACCTCTAAAGAATACCTTTTTTGTTTCAATTGACTTATAGAAAATTGGATAGAGTCCATATCTAAAAGGTTTTTCCTCGCTTCGATCACCCAATGGCTACCATTATTGAGAATGGAAAGATTTTCTGCAGGATTATTTATTTTTAAAATGTCGGCGTTGTCTGTTTTATTATCAAACGCTTTATCAAAAACTACCGTATTTCCATCTGCCAGCACGCTTTCTGATTTATCATAAGCATAGAGCAAGGTTTTAATTTGTGGTAATGATTTATTGCCTCTAAATACATTTCTGCTTCCCATGGTTTTTGCATTCTCTGAAAGTTGAATTGAACCACCGGTAACGGAACTAACAAAAAATGCTTGCCCGCTTTCAATCCGGCTATTGCCTGTGCTACCATAACTTCCACCCCCAGGTATGGGATCATAATTATTAATTGAACTAAATGTCTGGTATCCGCCGTAACCGAGTGTACCTTGTAGCTTAGGGTCCCAAACCTTAAAGGCAGAAATTCCGCTTTTGATAATGTTGGAGAAATCAAGTGCCGAGGCAAAAACATTACCAACCAAAACATTGGTAGCAGCAGGAACAGTAATGGCCGGTTGAGTACCTTGATAAAGGTTTCCTTTGGTACGGAGTGTGACCGGCCCGGGGTTAAAGTTACCAGGTTGTATGTTGGCGCTTCTATCTCCCCTTACATAGAGAAAGTAACCCTGATTGGTATTTAACGTATTGAAAGTTGAACTGACAGCACTCCATCCAATGCCATTCCATTGAAGCAAGGAATTACCAGTAGTTTGAGCGTCGTAACCATTTCCGCCTGTGGCACTGGTCAGCAATGTGCCAAAACCGGGTAAACTGTTGACCATTGGAGATTGGTTTTCTTGCCATTCAGACCTGAAAGTACCTGTTCCGGATACAGGTATAGATAACAATCTCCAGGCCCGAAATGCATTCTGAGGTACATATCTTTCTACTGTTACAATGCCATTAATAGCCCCTGTAGAAATGGGGCCAACAGAACCTGTGCCTTCTACCGTTGATTTGATGGTGAGCAGGTTATTTGTTGTAAGTATTGCTTTTCCTACGGTTAACTCTTTGTATATATTGGTTGCATTGCCCAAGGTAGCAGATGCCCCATTGCCTGTAAAGATTACTGTTGGGAATCCCGTTGGGGTAAAGTAAAGCGTACCAACATTTCCATTGTATGTTAACACTATGCCGGCATTTCCTGTACCTCCAAAAACGCCTGTTCCGGAAACAACTCCATTGATGGTTAACGTACTGTTGTCAAAAATAATCGAAGCATTTGCAGCAATGATGACATTGTTGACCGAAGTGTTGTAGTCCACTACCGGATTGCGACTGGTAAAGGGGATATATACGTTTGTGGTAGCAACCGGAACACTCCCTAAACACCAGTTTCTACCATCGCCCCATGTTGAGTTATAGTTACCTGTCCATGTATTGCCTGCTAAAGCAATTGTAGTTGTAGAACTGGTTGCTGTTGGCGAAGTAGAACAAAGTCCTATGGAAGGTGTCATTATTACATAAACATTTGTTGCGGTTACAATTCCATTTGCTGTATAGGTAGCACCAAAAACCGATGCATCAGGAATTCCGTTTCTAAACCATTGATAGGAAGGTGAAGCCCCTCCATTGGTAGGAGTTGCTGTAAAAGTAACACTGCTATTTAAACAAGCCGGATTGTTTCCTGCTGTAATGGCAATCACTACCGAAGGCGTAACACCCAAATCAACCGTGGTACTAGCGTTAGCCGGTGATGAACCGGAACAATTGTTTGCATTAAGGTAATTGACACTTACTGTTTTACTTCCTGCGGTTATCCATTTAAGGGTTACAGTATTACTTGATGAAGCAATACTACCGGACAATATTGTATAATCTACTCCCGCAGTACCCGGAAGTGTCCAGGTATAATTTGACATGCCTGATTCTGTAGTATAAACAATACTATTGGCCGCACATGTATTAGCACCGGGGGCTGTTGTAAAAGTTGGAACAGGTTTAGGATAAATAGAAACAGAAGTAGTAAATGTGCTACCGGGACAAGTACCGGCAGTTGGCGTTATTGTATAAGTTGCAGTTCCGACCAAAGTTCCATTGTTGACCAATGTCTGGCTGATATTTGTTTGTCCGGTTTGTGCACTTCCACCAGAAACTGTTCCTGAATAAACAGGGGCACTCCAGGCATAGGTTGTACCAATAGGGACCCCGGAAGGATTGACGGTAAACGACTGACCGCTACATGCAGCACCGGATAAGTTTGCTGAAACAGGAACTGGATTTACGGTTACAATAGCAGTAAAGGTTGGTCCGGGACAGCTTCCGCTTAGCGGAGTAATGGTATAAGTAGCCGTTCCAGAAACTATGTCACTTATAGATAATACCTGATTAATTACAGATTGCCCGGATTGAGCACTACCGCCCGAAACTGTGCCAGTATATGTTGGTGCACCCCAACTATAAGTGGTACCCGATAGTACTCCTGATGGGTTTACAGAAAATGATTGACCACTACAAATATTTGCCGTTTTGTTGGTAACAGCCGGTGCTGGATTGATGGTTGCAATTACTGAAAAAGTAGCACCATTACAATTACCGACCATTGGGGTTACTGTGTAAGTTGCAGAACCAGCGGTTGTACTTGAATTGGACAAAGTTTGCTGAATACTGTTTTGTCCGGTTTGTGCAATTCCACCAGCAACAGATCCTGAATAAACAGGCAACCCCCATGAATAGGTGGTGCCCGAAAGTACGCCTGACGGACTAACAGTAAAAGCCTGACCGCTACAAACTGCAACCGTTTCATTTGAAACTACAGGTGCCGGATTAACAGTAATCGTAACAGAAAAATCGTTGCCGGTACAACCGCCATTTGTGGGAGTAACAGTATAAGTTGCTGTACCTGAAGTAGTCCCGGATATTGATAGGGTTTGGCTGATAGAATTTTGCCCGATTTGCGCACTTCCTCCACTCACCGATCCTGCATAAGAAGGAATACCCCATGCAAACGTAGTACCTGAGGGCATACCACCTGGATTTACAGTAAACGCCTGACTGTTGCAGGCTGCACCGGTCAAATTTCCAGAAAAAGGAATGGGTTTAACGGTAACAACCAGATTAAAATCAGCACCCGGGCAAGTACCCGTCAAAGGAGTAATTGTATAAGTAGCAGTGCCTGATGAAGTACCGGTTATTGCCAATGCCTGACTGATGGCTGATTGGCCGGTTTGTGCAGTGCCGCCACTCACTGTACCTGCATAAGCAGGTGTACTCCACGAATAAGTAGTACCTATTGGAACACCTGTAGGATTTACATTAAATGTCTGCCCACTACAAATATTATCTGTTGTATTGCCAACAACCGGAGCAGGATTAACAGTAACGGTAACTGTAAAATTGGCTCCATTGCAAGTGCCTGCAGTTGGGGTAACAGTGTAGGTAGCAGATCCAGATGATGAACCAGTAATATTGAGCGTTTGACTAATAATAGATTGTCCGGATTGTGCACTCCCTCCACTTATTGCTCCTGCATAACTAGGTGCGCCCCATGAGTAAGAAGTGCCGACCGGAACACCAGAAGGGTTAACCGAAAATGCAGATCCGCTACAGGCAGCAGCTGTCTGATTACCTACTACCGGTATTGTGTTTTGACCAACGGTAACCGAAGCTTCATCGGGTGCGCCGCAGTCACCGGTAACTCGTGCAAAATAAGTACCCACTCCAGCAAGTGGCAAAGTAATACCTGAACCTAAATTGGTGCCGGTACCTCCTGTGGCTGTCCACCAGGTAACTAGAGCATTTGTGCCGACAACCCCATTTGCCGTCAACGTAGTTGTGCCCGAAGGGCAAACAGTACTATTGGCAGCAGATGCTGAAGCTATACCAACAATCGCTTTTATAGTGATATTGGCAGAACCTGAAAGTGTAGCCGTGCAGTTATTGGCATCTGTTACACTTGTAAGTGAATATGCAGCATTTGAAACGGGAGAAACGGGAATATTGGTGCCACTAATATAATTGCTTAATGACCCACCCGAATATACTACAGAAAAAGGGGCTATTCCCCCGGTGATGGTTACGTTTAGGTTGGTACTTGTGCCTGCGCAAATAGCGTTGGTACCGGTTATAGTTGCATTGATACCCGGGCAGGCACGGGTAACAGTAACTGTATAAGTTTGGGTAGTGGTTCCATCCTGAGCAGTTACCAAAACATCAATGGTATTGCTACCTACATTCAATGTTAAAGAGCTGGATGTAGCACCACTTAAAACCGTTGCGAAACCACCACCATTCACCCGCGCTGATATTGTAGAGTAAGAAGTAGGATCTGTAGTGGGCGTTACGGTTATGGTACTAGTGGAATTGGCTACATTGGCTGTATAGGCTAAAACAGGCGAAGAGAAAGATGGGCTTAATGTGCCGGAACTTATAGCCAAATTAGTGAGATTTGCGTTGATCAAGGCAGGGACAAATATCCATGCTGCTCCTTTAAAGCTTTGATCGGCATACCCACCTATTATTGCATCTTTTCCATTGGCGCTAATGCCTACAGAAAACCCCTGTTGGGCTGCGCCGACATTTCCACTTCCTTTTAATTTGTTGCCATTTTGTGTCCAATTTGAACCAGATCTTTTAAATACCCATACTGCACCTTCATTTCCATCATCATAATTACCAGCTACCAATGCAGTATTGCCATCTGCACTAATAGCAACGGAATTTCCTTGTTGAGTCCCAGACCCAACACTTCCTGAACCGATGATTTTACTTCCCTGTTGAGTCCAAGCACTTCCACTGCGGGTAAACAACCAAGTAGCACCGTCGCTGCTATTATCGTATGGTCCGCCAATAATTGCAGTATTTCCATTGGCACTTAAGGCTACAGAATAGCCTTGAAATATAGTAGCACCTATTGCTCCTGAGCCTACCAACTTTGTACCTTGTTGACTCCATGTTGTTCCATTGCTTGTAAAAACCCATGATGCTCCAATATTGCTGTTATCATAAAATCCACCAGCCAATGCAGTAAGCCCATCACCACTTAACGCCACGGAAGATCCAATTGAGGCAGCACCACTATTTCCTGTTGCCGTTAGTTTACCTCCTTGTTGAGACCATATAGTACCATTGCGTTTAAATACCCAAAGTGCTCCTAATAAATTATTATCATAAGGACCCCCAATAAGCGCCGTATTGCCATCCGCACTTAGCGCCACAGAAAACCCTTGATATATTGATGCTCCGACACCTCCCGTTCCTATTAATTTATTTCCTTGCTGTGTCCATGTAGTACCTGACCGCGAAAATACCCAGGCAGCACCTCTGTCATTGCTATCATAGGGACCACCAATAAGTGCGGTACTACCATCTGCGCTTAGTGCCACTGACCAACCCTGATAGGCAAGACCTGTACTATCATTTCCAACAATCTTGGAACCCATCTGAGTCCATGTGTTTCCACTTCTTGTGTATATCCATGCTGCCCCGCCACCGCCCTTTTCAAAAGGACCTCCAACGATAGCAGTATTACCATCTGCACTTAATGCACTAGACCATCCTTGGTAAATACTACTACCAACTGTACCCGTTCCAACCAATTTGTTACCTTGTTGTGTAAAGGGGGGCTTGGAAGGTTCTACAGTAAAATTACCGGTTGAAGAACCTGTACCACCAACGGTTGTTACCTGAATATTACCTGTAACTGCTCCCGGCATCACCATCACCACCATCTGAGTACCTGTATTTGAAATAATGATAGCATTTACGCCTCCTACTTTGAGCATTGTGGCGTTAGAGAGGTTGGTACCCGTAATTGTAGTAATGGATCCTATAGAACCCGTTCCAGGAGTAAATGAACTAATGGATGGTGCTTGTGAAAAAACATTTGATGATAGGCATAAAAACAAAATCAAAGCACATAAACTATGGCACTGATCGTTCTTGATGGAATGGTAAAAAGTAAAAATTCTAGTCATCAATACAAATTATTTAAAAGTCACTTTCTGTAGTTATTATTGTCTGGTTTGAACGAAACTATATCTTTTAAAACCCTTATTTCATCCTACAACATTTAGCACCATATTTATATTCCATTGGTGCATTGGTATAAACATTTCTAGACGGAAATAAGTTAATATTTTTTTTGGTACTTACAACTACGTAAATATAGACAAAGAAATGCAATGAAATGTTGTTTTTAACTTGAACTTACGGTAATATTTTATGAAATTTTTATTAGGTAAGTTGCTAATTTGTTGATTAGCGTATTACCGGAATTTTGTAATCTCTGCTTTGGCTCATTTTTTTGGTTCAAGCCGCGGGGCTTCGTTATTGCAAAGGGACTCCATCCGCTTGATGGCATGTTGGCTTGTTGGCTCGTTGAGGGTTTGGGGTTAGAACTCATTGAGAAATTTCCATATTGCCTTATTTTCACAATATCTCCTTGGCTAAGCATTTTTGCTCAAGCCGCGGGGCTTCGTTATTGCAACGGGACTCCATCCGCTTGTTGCTGAAAATAGCTGCGCATTTTTCAGCATGCCGGGGCTGAAGCCCGGCAACCAACCGGATGATGTCCCTTTTGCAATAACTGGTGTTCTTTTTCGGATCAGCGATTGGGGGTTGAGAGGTTGATGTTTGGGGTTTGAAGGTTGAGGGTTGAGGTTGGACTGTAGATGCCTAAATAACGTTGACCGTTTTTTGTCTCAATCCCTTTATCATATTTGCAGATAATACATCTGGAACTGTAGGCTTTGTTTGCTCAATTTGGAAGGGGTTCGATGCCCCTTTCAAATTGTTTTGCGTCTAATGACTCTGTCACTATCGGCTTTGTTTGCTTCTGTAATATTACACCTCTTTTTTCATACCCTACAGGTGTCTGGTATTTTAATGCTTCATTCATTTTCACATTGATTAATTTTCATATTATAACATTAGCCATTTGCAAATTTTCATATTAGCATGTTAGCACATTAGCACATTTTTTTCTGCTCAAGCCGCGGGGCTTCGTTATTGCAACAGGAACTCTATCCGCTTGTTGCTGAAAATAGCTGCGCAATTTTCAGCATGCCGGGGCTGAAGTCCGGCAACCAACCGGATGATGTCCCTTTTGCTATAACTGGTGTTCTTTTTGGGGGGAAGCTAATTGAGCGCATACGTACAGTTGGGTACAGTTGAATTAAGTGTGTCTGCCTGGACATTTTTTTACATGCGTTCATTGGCTTATGAAGTACAAAAAAAAGAGGCGGTCAGGACTGTTGTCCGACCGCCTCTTTGGAGGAAAGTTAAATGCCTTACTTGCCGTTGCTGATCACCAAATTGTGAACATAACGGGTTTTCTCAGGGCTCAATATCTCTACCTTGTACAAGCCACTGCTTAACGTAGAACCAATCCTTAATCGGTAACTGCTGTTGCCGCCTGCATGGTTCGCTATCTGCGTAAGCACTACCTGACCGCTACTGTTTATCAAACGGATGTTGTACCTGCCTTCAGGCTTGTTCTCAAACTGTACCGTCACATTTCCATCCCTTACAGGATTTGGTGCTACCGTAAAGCTTGAAGACATATCGCCCAACGATGCGCGGACTATCGTACTGTACTTAACTGCACCACTCAAAGAAATGCTCTTGATACGATAGTAATTCAATCCCTGGTTTGGTGTCTCATGTATCCAATTGTATGTCTTGGTTGACACACTGTTGTTGCCCGTTGATAACACATCCCCTTTGATGCTGAACGTTCTGCCGTCTGTACTGTACTCTACCGCATACGAACGGATGTCTTTCTCTCCACTCACTCCCCACTCTACTCCTATCGTATTGTTGCGATCGTTCGCATTGGCACGTACCGTGGTAAACGTAACCGGCAACGTGCTGAGGCCCTTGAATACTACCCTGAACCTGCCCATTGAATAAGAAGCCGCATCGCCGGTCACCTTAAAGGTGATGGTCTGCGTACTGTTCAACACAATCGGAGTGTTCGTTTTCAGGTAACTGTCTTCTAACGTAGCTGTCAACAACGGATCCATGTTCTCTGTCGTAAATTCTAAACTGTAATCCTGTGCTTTCATATTGCTAAGCGCAAACTGTATTACATCGCTTGATACTACCTCAGGACGTGCATCTATTATCAACACCTTGCCACTGTTTGATACCGCTAAATTTTCTGATGTATTACTCATCTTGATGACATCGTAGTTGTCAATGCCTGTTGCATATGCATTGTCAAACACTACTACGTTTCCATCTACTAAAGCAGGAGCTACTCCCTTGGCCAACACATACATATTGGTCTTGAAGCGACGGATTACATTGTTCTCTCTCTGCAACTGACGGCTGCCTGTTGTCTTAGCATACTCCGTAAAGGTGATCGTTTCTGCACCTGATGGGCTTACCACAAACGCCTGTCCACTTTCTATTCGGGTATTGACAGGGGCATACAAATAACTGCCTCCTCCAGGTACCGCTGCCCAACCATTGGCAGCACTAAAGGTCTGGTAAGCATCTCCGGAGGCTGTCGTTGATCCAGATACTCTCTGTGCATCCCACAGCTTGAACGATGTAATACCACCCGACTGCTGCAACCTGGTGAAATCTATTGCTGATGCATAAACATTACCTACTACCGTATTTACACCACCGGTTATATTTTGAACCGGTTGAGTACCTGTGTATAGGTTACCCGTAGTGCGAAGCGTGGACGTAGTGGTCGCACTGCCTGCTACTAGTAATGAGCGATCGCCGCGTACATACACATAATATCCACCTCTGCTAGCTATCGGCGTACTGCTGGTAGGTCCGGCATAGTCAAACGTAGAAGTGCCGGGGTTCCATACCTGTACCGAATTATCTGATGTGGTAGCATCATAGCCTTGAGCCACACCAAACGTACTGGTCAACAGTATGCCATAAGGCGCATTACCATTGGCCATTGGTGCCTGGTTCTCTTGCCATGCCTGCTTGATCGTTTGTGATCCTTGTGTAGGTACCGATAATAAACGGAACGTACGGATACTCACATTGCGTAACCAACGCTCTACTGTCACATTACCTACTACATTACCTGCCGTAATTGCGCCTACACGAGCTGTAGATGCCTGTACTGATTTTAAGGTCAGCAAGCCGCCCGTGGTTAACGTGGCCGCATCTACATCCACACTGTCGTAAATGTCTAATGCATTGCCTAGCGTTAGTGATCCCGTGCCAGTAAACTGTAACACTTTTAGGCTCTTGGCTGTAGGATCCATATTTAACGTACCCAACGCTCCATTGCCGGTAAAGTATAACGTACCACTAGTGCTGCCCTTGATATAGCCGGAGCCTGATATTGCGCCATTTATAATTAATCTATATGCACTGACATCTAATGTACCACCCGAATTCAACGTAAGGTTGTTGACCGCAAAATTGTTGGTCAAACGTGGCATATTGGTCGCACTCGATGGTATGCTAATGTTTGATGCCTGTGTAGGTACTACTCCTGCACACCAGTTGGCACCATTGTTAAAGTCTGTTGATACAGCGCCTGTCCACGCATTGGCAGTAACAGTTAGCGTAATGGCATTGCTTGTTGGCGTTGGACTGCCTGACAAACATCCAAAGTTACTCGTCATTACACACGTAATTACGCCACCAGCTATGCCTGCATCTCTATACGTTGCACTGTTGGTGCCTACGTTCGCTCCGTCCTTCTTCCATTGGTAAATCGGTGCACTGCCGCCATTGCTTGGAGTAGCTGTGTAAGTAACAGCACCACCATAACATGTAGTCGCTGAACCAGTTATCGTTACTGAAGCTGCTCCCGTAGTTAAAACGGTAGTAGCATTACTAGCTGCAGCCAATCCTGCACAACTTCCTACACTATAGTTAACAGTTACTGTTTTAGCACCTGTGGTTAACCATCTGATGGTTACCGTATTGCTTGTAGTATTCAATGCACCGCCGGTTACCTGATAATCTACATTATTGGTACCCGAAACAGTCCATGAATAATTAGATCTGCCAGATTGAGTGGTGTACACTACTGTATTGTTTGCACAAGTAGTTGCCGTAGCACCCGAAGTAAATGTTGGAACCGGTCTAGATGCAATAGAATACACAACTGATGACCGGTTATTTGAATTGCACAGTAAATTGCTACCGTTTACATAATACGTATAATTACCCGCAACAGCCGTATTGGCTAATCCTGAACCTACCACACCTACCGGATTAAATGAAGCCCCTGTTCCGATTGGGCTACCATTGTATTGGGTAGTGTACCAATTGTACGTAGTAGGTAATGAATATTTATAGACAAACGTTCCTGTAGCAGGGAAGGTAACATCATTACCAGTAGTCACATCATCAATGGTTTCATAATAAACTATATTAAATGTTCCACCTGTTGACGGTATCACTGAACCAATAGAGGTTGAGTCGGCATTGGTGGTCAATGTAGCGTAATCAAATGGATTAGGAGAAGTTGTAACCGTTGTGCCCTGATAACCTGCGGTAGTTAAATTGGCACCGCCGGTTGTTTTTAATCCCAGACGCACTTCACTTCCAAATGTTTGACCATTGGTAGGATCAGTAAGCCCCAAAATGCCATTGATCAGGAACCTGGCACTAGTATAAGTTGCTCCAGCCGGTAATGCCGGTAAAGTAACAGAACCTAATACCTTGGCCGTAGTAAAGGATGTGCCTTCATTACCACCTGCATTGCTGAGGTTAAACGTAACACTACCACCCAACGTAGTAGCAGCTGGAGTAGAAGAAGCCGACATAGTAGTGGAAGTACCATTTTGGCAAACTTGCGCACCTGTTGTAACCGGATCGCTAGGTTTAGGATTAATGGTTACAGTCACACTTGCCTGGTTGCCACATTGTCCGTTTAATCCACCACCCGAAGCAGTCAGGGTATAAACCTGTGTTGTTGCAACCGAAGTAGCATTGGTTTGATTAATAAAGACTGATGAACCATTGGGAGAACCACCGGGAACATATCCTGTATTAGGAGTAGATGACCACTTAAATAAAGTATAGTTACTCTTAGTGCCAGGCGTTACGCTTACAGTACCACCAGTACCACTGCAAACAGACAGATTGCTTTGATCCAATGCAATTGCAGGAGCTGAAGTAAGGGTAACAGGAATGGCAACACGGTTTGTTTCGCAACCAGTAGAAAGTCTTAAGTTATAGAAATAATACTGGTAACTAGGCGTTAAATCATAATTCAAAGATATTAAACCAGGTATTGCCCATGGATAAGTATGTGTAGTTGCGCCTGACCTCCATGTATTCGGATTGGTTGGGAAACTGATGTGATAAGTACCCGGTGCCAATGTAAAGTTTACCGGAACAGTCTGCGCAACCGTAGGTGTAACAGAATTTTGTACTGTTGTATTACCATTGTATGTCTGGAGAATAGCACCCCCTGAAGTATTGGCTCTTACAACTATAGAAAAGGCTGTACCAATTGTAGCAGAAGGATAGATATCAACCGATGATAAAGTAAGATTCTGCGAAACGACTATGGTCATACCGGTATTTGCAGTTGTCTGGAATGCACCTGTAGTCACCACATGTTGCCAATCACCATCGCCGGGAATAGTTAATCCGGAAGAGCCACCTGCGCTTGCACTTACATAGATGGTTGTATCATTTGGTAAAATACCAGTAGTATAAGTGGTTCCTGTTGCTACTGCTGTACCTGTTAGGGTAGCATACCAATTAATGGTTGAACCGACATTTGTGGTAGCATTCAACGTAACAGCACCGGTGCCGCAACGTGATTTACTAGCTGTATATGTCAACAACTGCGGATTGTTGAAGGTAACTGTTACAATATTGGAGGTATTTGTTGTACCACAACTAACCAACGCCTGATAATACATGGTTTGTGTAATATTTACACCTGGTATATAGGTTGTACTGTTAAGCGTACCTACATTAGCCCATCCGCCAACACCTGTGGTAGATTGTTGCCACTGGATATCTCCACCGGTAGAACCTGTTAATGTTAAGGTTGGTTTGCCTGCAGTAACACAATAATCAGAAACTGAAGAAGAAGCGGTGCCCGTTACCAATGCAACTTTTGCTTTGATCACAGTGGCCATTGCATCGTTTGAGTTGTCCTCATCACCTGCCAACGTTGTAGCAGCATCAATTGTATAATTACCAACTGCACTCATATCATAACCGGTAAGCACCTGAACAACTTGTGTTGCACCGGCTACCAATGTTCCGGTATTGATTGTCACAGAAAAAGGAGTAGAAACTGCTGAAGGATTAATCACGGTACCAGAAACAGTCACCGGATATGTGGCCATGTTGAGCGCTGTACCAGCAAAGTTTTTGATGGTAATCTCAATGGTTTGGCTACCTGTTACGCAAGCACCTGCAGGAGTGGCCAATGCCAAAGCACCAACATTTTGAGACAATTGCGCTCCATCGTATTCATCTGCACCTATATCAGCAGCTACTGCACCAAGTCTTACACTACCTAAAGGACCTGGACGAGCTTGACCATCGAAGTCAGTAGTAATGCCGGTTGTACCAATATTGCCACCTGACTCTATGGCCGAAGCAGTTGCTCCAAAGTTAAGATGAAGGTCGCCTGTAGCAGTACTTACAAATGGAATGGTAATACCGCTGTAACCGCCTACACTACCTGAAACAGACTTGAATGCGGCATAAGTCCTATCATTTGTACCAACTGCACCCCACAGGCCTAGCTTAGCCGTGTTGGTAGCATTCAGCACATTGTATCCACTTGTCCAACCTGTAGTAGGAGGCACTGAAGCAAATACGTTAGCAATAGCATAATTGCTGCCGCCGCCAGTCCGTGCATTTTGGATTATGTTGTTCTGTACATCAATATTGGTTAAAGTGGCAGAATAGTTTCTTTGGAACGCCACTGAGTTTTGTGTACCAGCAGAACTACCTGCTATATAAATACTATTGAAATAATAATTGCGTGTACCTCCTGCTGAAATGTCATATACACCACAAAGCTGCATACCATTGGTATTTGCAGCGTTGGTAAGCGATATCATGTTGTTTGCATAAGTCCACGTACCAGCAGTAGCTGTAGGCCAGATGCCTGCAATAAATCCGGAAGTTCCTGTAGAAGTATTGGTCAAATCCCATATTCTATTTAGGCGAACATCTCCTGTGCCTGTAGTAATAGAACCGGTAACAATACCTACCACGCTAATGCTGCTAGCTGCAGTAGCAGTATTGCGTAAACCTGTAATTTCATTGTTTACAACAGATTGCCCTGTAGTAGTTGACCCGATATTAATGGCCACTATGCTTGAACTTGCGCCGGTTCCTGTGTTTGGAGCAGCCGTTGTAAAGTTGCTGATGACGTTTTTATTAGCACCGCCTACTGCACCAATAATATTGACACCCGTACCCGTTGCGTTAATACCACGGAACTGATTAGCAGTTGATGTACTAGTAGCTACTGAACTAAAATTGGTAATCGTATTTCCTGTAATGTTGAAAGTTGCAGCATTCAGTTGCGAAATACCCCAAATTAATGAAGATACTGCTCCTGTTACACTGCTAGTGATGCCGGCAGATGCTGTACCAATGTTGTTGCCCGTAATACTACAAGCTGCCGAATAGGTAGCAGTACTAGACAATCCAATACCCATACAACCGGTTGCTGATGTACCTGTAAGGGTGATGCCCGCTATGGTATTGTTGGTAATGTTTAGAGCTGTATTGGTAGAGGTAACTCCGCTGGCATGAATGCCAAAGAAAGTACCTGACCCACCACCGTAGGTGATGCTTCCCGGTACAGTGGCGCTACCGATTGTATTCGCATTAAGGGTAATATTTCCTGTTGGTGCATAAATACCAGCAATCGTAGATGTAGAAGTATTTGTAGATGTAATGGCTAACTTAGATATCGTATTACCGGATACCGTAGTTGTACCCTGTGCACCTGCAGCCAAATACAAGCCCTGGAATGTGAATGTAGTACCTGTGTAAGCTAGTGTACTGCCACCCAAATTAGTAGCTGTACCGCCAAATTTATTGTTGGAAATGGTAAACACGCCTCTATTAGCAGCAGTAATAGGATTGATAAATATAGCGGATACCGGATTGGTCATCGTACTGAAAGTACGCGGTGTGACGGTCTGATAAAAGCTATTGCCAGAAATGGTCCATGCTGAACTTGCAGAAACGGCGTTGTTATCTGATATGCTAATGCCTGCATTGGTATTAGTGGCAGAAGCATTGGAGAAATAATCGTAGATATCATTGTTAGAAAAAGTATTGGATTTGTTATCGGCAGGTGCTGCAGAACCCGCAGCATAAATACCGATAGGCGTTACACTATTTCCATTGATACCACAATTATCGATTGTATTATTATTGTTACCATCTGTAAGTGTAGTTCCGGAAGTTGTGGCAAAAACAACAACCCCTGAATTTGGATTAGGATTGGAAGCCTGCATGGTTACAAAACGCAACGTAAGATTTTGCGCATTGTTTACAAAACGTACTGCAGGACCTGTGCCTGTATTAACGATGGTGATACCACGAGTAGAACCAATACCTCCCGGACGTCCATCTAATAACACATTTTTAACCCCACTCAAATCTATCAATGGATTGGCACTGCTGCCTGACCAACTGAATGGTGCCTTAGTACCTTGTGGGCGGATGGTAAGAATATTTACAGCACTAGAACCTGGTATGCTGCCCAAGACCAATGGGAATGTTTCGCTGTTCTCATTGTAATTACTTTGCAATTGTAACAAAGTAGGACCACTAATACCGCAATTGGTAATAAAGGCAAAAGCCTCGGTCATGTTATCATAGTCTCCACCTGGTCCAATAGACAAACTAGTAGCTACCGGTCCTGTACAAGCTGCGGAACTTTGGTTACCAAATAGTGGACTTGCAGTTCTATACAAAGGCCCGCCTGAGCAATAACCGTTCATAGAATATACATAGAAGTCATAAGAAGTAGCAGGAGTAAGCCCAGTAGCATTGAAAGAACCTGTTGATGTAACCTTTACTACTGTACCCAAGCCTAATGTCTGACCTGTTATATACGTTGTGCCATTTACTGGTGCAGTTGTAGCAGATCCTGCCGGATAAATAACCACTAAAAAGCTATCTACACTTGGAGCCACTGTAAAGGCACCACTAACACTTGTAGGACCCTGACTAGGGAAAGTCAAAGCTGTGGGTTGCACCGCAGGTGTAGTACATGCTGGCAATATCTTAAAGTTGTCAAGGTAACAGTTATACCCAAAGTCTGAATAGAAACGTAACCCAAAATAAATTGAAGCTTGCCCCAATGCAGGCGCAGGTATAGCGGTACTCTTTGGATACCAACCACCTGTAAGGTTTGCAGCAGGGTCGGCTCTGTTATAGGTATTTATCACTGTCCAGTTAATGCCATCCAGAGAATACTCAACATCAACTCTCTCTGTAAGGGTGGAATAAGTAGCACTTGAAGTCTGCCACCAATCAAAAGATATAATACCACCGGATAATCCTGAAGTGGAAACAGCCGGAACTCTTAAACGCTCTGTGTGGCCACTGCTAGCAGAAAAACTATTATATCTTACAAAGGCAGCCCCTTCGTTTGGACTAGCTGTTTCACTGGTTGAAGAATTTACAAATCCTATATAGGAAGTAGCATTTACGCTACCGGTTGCAATTTCTTTAGACCAGCAAGTCGGGATAGTGGTAGTATTGAAACCTTCAGCTAATGGAAGGTTAATCACATTACAAGGCGTAGTGAAAGTAGCAGAAGCTATCCAGTCACCATAATCGGAACCACCACAATAAGATGCAACATAGGCAGTGTAAACCGTATTAGCTGTCAACGGATTTCCCGATGTATTGGCAGTTACAACACCTGCTCCTACTGAACCGGATGCAGCGAGACCTGTAGCACCACTACCTCCTAAACCGGAAGTACGTATTTCATATACGTAACCATTGGATGGCGCCGGCAATGCGGCAGTCCATGACATAGTAGCATTGGTTGAGTTTGTAGCCGATGCTGTAAGGTTAGAAGCAGGGAAACAGGTTAAAGGAACAAAGTTGCCTTCATCTGCACCCATATCAGGTGCTGTACCTGTGCCTGCATAACCCGGTTGACCAAAACGAAGGTCACCATCAAAGTCAGTAGTAACACCCGCAAGGGCAACACCACCACTTTCTACCTGCGTTTTAATTGACGGATTAATGTGGAGGTTGGTTGTAGAAATAAATTGTGGATTTGTCTCATTGGAATTGGCATCTCTTGAAACTGAAGTTTGCCATGCAGTCAATGTCTCTCCTGCAGTAGCTGTACCTGTTCTGATAGCAGCACCTGTAGCTCCGCCTGTAACAACTCTATAGTAGTTGTTGTTGTTTACAACAGTAGCTGATGCTATAATTGTTGCATCTGTAGCTGTTGTATAATAATTATAATATTGACCAACTGTCTGTGTACCATTATAGGCAAAAATGTTGTTGCGAACAACAATATCAACGGCTGCAGTAGATACTATGGCGTTACCATTGGCGAATGCAGCATTAGGTCCGCTGGTAACATTGTTAATAGGACTACCTGTAAGGTAAACCGAGTTGTTGTAGAATTTATCGCCATAACCTCCATTGGTATTCAGGCCGGTTGCTTGCCATGACGTAGCACCTGTACCTGTATAGTGCAAGTCGTATATTATATTGTTGGCAAAAAGATTTAGTGCAGGATTACCAACAGTATTGAAATTGGTTGAATACTCTGCAATTCCATATAACCTGATAGAACTTGTACCGCCTGTAATAAGGTTGTGAACATCATTTTTAGTAACGGATGTATTTTTAGAGTCCTGAACAAAAATACCACCGTTAATCGTTGTACCGCCCAATGCTGCACTTAGGTTTGTTGTCGTATTTAGATTTTGAACAACATTATTGTCAATAACAGCCGCATCACGCAAAGTAGCATAAATACCCATTACTCCAGGCCCCTCGCCTGAATTGGTAGTACCAATATTATTGTCTTTGATCTGCGTTCCGGTAGTGAGGAAGGTTGTTGATTTTCCAATTACCCATATACCATTCTGTACTTTGTAGATGGTATTGTTCTGATAAATATTATTGATATTGCTCGATAATGTAAAAGTCTGTGTTGCAGCTATTGCTGCCGTTGGACCTTCAAAAATACCCATTTGTGTAGTGGTACTTGCATCGCCTGAAATAATACAATTTTTAATAGTATTGTTTGTGGCACTATCCCCGGCAGAAGCACTCGCTACCCAAATAACACCGTTTCCTGTTGTTGCTGTATTGGTATTGACAATTGTAAGGTCTTTGGTTCCTGTCAGATTATTAGACCCATTGATGGTTACATAATCTGCACCATTCAGTTTGATTAAAGCAGCAGTACTGCTGCCCGTAATAGTTACAGCTGTAACACCTGTTGCAGGTTTTATCACCAATTGATTAGCTCCACTTGCAAATCCATTAGCCGAAATAGTTATCGGGAATGTTTCGCTTGAATTATATGATGCATCAGTAAGCGCAAAAACCACACTACCAACAAGGCAAGAAGTGTTGTAACTAGCTACTGCGGCAGTCAATGTAGCATAGTGTCCCACCTCTCCCGGTACGGTACCGGCGCCTACAGAATAGGTACCTGCAGCCAATGTATTTTGAATACCGTAAGAATTTGGTGTTGTAGGCGGAGTGGTAACTGTAAGTACATCAGAAGCTACTAAACCGGTAGCCGGGTTTGAAGTAATATTAGGCGTTGGACTAACATTGTCCTGAGCGATGATGTAGTAAGAAACCACATCGTTTACAGCCAAACCACCCATATCGGCAGCTACAATGGTAAAGTTCCATGTGCCGGTGTTGGCAGATCCTGAAGCCAAAGTACCCGCTTGAGAATACCATGTACCTGCTCCTTTTCTATAATACACTCTTGGCTTATAGCTTGCTGTTATATCTACCCCACTGCCATCGGCTATGGTAGCTGTTACTGTTCTGTCGCCGGTAGCGCAAGTACCAGCAAGTGCACTATGGGTAATAGACGGGGCTAATACATCTGCACCCACTTCATAAGCACCTATACTTGGAGGATCATTCCTGGTAGTACCCAAATAATCATCCGGTACAGTTCCCAAGAAGCTATTATCGCCTGAACTCAATACTGCTGAGCCAATTCCCGGACGGAGGTCTTTTGCTGACTGGAACAATGGGTCGGCAGCTTTAGAATTACCGTCCTTTGCAGTAGCTGCCTGCCAGTTGGCAAGGGTTGACTGTGCACTGCCCAAAAATCCCACATAACCAGTAGCATTGGTCATAGAAGAGATGGTATAATAATCGTTGTAGTCTAGAAAGGTAAATGCAGTATTGGCCGCAGCAGAGTACATGCAATAAGAAGTTGCCCCTGCAGTAGTGGCTGCTAGTGTATTTGCAAAAATATTGTTTCTTATATCGAGCGCTGTAGCCGCACTGCCTATATATATAGCAGCAGTGAGCGCAACCCCTGTGTAAGTAGACGTACCTGTCATATATACACTGTTGTGGTAGAGCTTTATACCTCCGGCAACAGTAGTAATGGTAGATGAATTGCCTGTAACTCCAATTGCAATTCCCATGGCAGAAGAGTTGCCAAACGACAAATAGTTACTTCCTGTAACCCCATAAATTACATTATTGATTATCGAAAGATTACTAGCTGCCATAGTTGTACCAATCACAATACCCCTACCCGCGTATCCACCACTAGTAGGACAATAGGCAGAGTCAATCCTGTTTTTACTAACAATAGAGTTGTTGTATCCTGCCTCAAGAGAAATGGCAACAGGGGTTCCTGTAAGTAAGGTTTGAACTACTTTAATGGTATTTTGATTGATGTTACCGGTAATAATATTGCCTGCACGAATACCATAAACTCCTCCTACAGCAGAGCTAATGTTTATGTTATTTTGCACAATAGCCACATTGTCGCTACCCAAAGAACTTACGTTGGCATTGCCATTGGCATATACTCCTACTAATACAGAGGATATATTGTTGTTTTGAATAATGACATTGTCGTTATCAGATCCGGCAGTACCCGGTGTAGCACCTCCTATTGTAATACCATATGAGGTAACAACAGGAGCTGTTCCTGTTGTAATATTTAGGTTTTTAATCGTGTTTGCAGTTGCTCCAGTATTCGCCCCTAAGCTGATCAGAGATATAGCAGTTGGCGAGGTAGTATTAGAATTGGTAACCGTTAGGTTTCTAGTAGAACTACCATTGTTGCTACCATCAATTACCACGTAGTCTGCACCATTTAGCTGTATCAAAGCATTACTGGCTACCGATCCTATGATAGAGGCAGTAACCCCTGTATTGGGTTTGATGGTGAGAATATTGCTAGCCCCTGAACCCGGGTTTGCATTAATAACCAATGGGAAGGTTTCTGCTATTCCACCTGTACCATACAAAGCATCGGTTAGTGCAAAGGTGATATTGCCACCGATACAGTTGGCATTGTAAGCCGCTATGGCCGCAGTCAATGTAGCATAGTGACCAACTTCGCCTCCTATACTGCCTGTACCTATAGAGTAAGTACCTGCTGCCAAAGAAGTAAGCACTGTATATGTATTAGGTGTAGTAGGTGGTGTACTGAATGCCGGAGGGAAAGTAGAGACACCTGACTCTCCTCCACTTGGAGTTGAACCTACGTTTCCGTTGTTATCCTGTGCAGCAATATAATAACTGACTACATTGCCTGCTACAGAACCGGTGCCCAAAGAGAAGGTATAGCCGGTGCCGCTTACCCAAGTTGCTTGTGTACTTGTATAAGCACCTGCATTTATTTTCCAGTAAATAACAGGAAGTCCTGTACCACTAGTTGCTACACCCGATGCATCGGTAATGGTTGCAGAAAATGTACGATTGCCTGCTGTACAAGAATTGCCCAAAGCAGTAAACGATACAGTTGGGGCAGTAAGATCAGCAAGCGTACCTGCCAATTCCCATGCACCCATGTCAGGAAGCGAAGCCCCACCCGGACATAAACCGTTTGGACAACGCAGTGTAGATCCAGAAAAATCGGTTGTAATACCCGTACCGGTTCCTGCACCTTGTTCTATCTGTGTAGCTGAGCCGGTATTGTATTTAAGGAAAGTGGTTATTGGATTGGAACCTGTTGTTGACTGCCAAACAGGATTTTCACTAACGGAAGAACCCTCTCTGCCTGCAACTGGCAAAGTTGTACTTATATATGTCTTATAGGTGGCAGCGGTTTGCATGCCATTGGTAGGCGTTGCAGTTGAACCCTCGCAGTACAAAACTTTATTTGCAGCGGCTACCCCTGCATAGTATAGGTTGTTGTTGTTTGTAGAAGGAAAGTTGGTACTGGTAGGCGCTATAGTGTAACGAATGGCAGCAGTAAAACCTCCTGTTGGGCCGGGGTTAGATACGTTTACAAAAACGTTGTTTCGCAGGTTATTGACCGGTGTAGAACTACTAAAGTAAATGGCACTGGTACCGAATGTAGTTGCGCTTGTTGTAGTAGAAGCTATATAAACAGTATTGTGATAAATATTATTGGTAGTACCGCTGGATACCAAGATACCGCTGATGGCAATGTTTCCGGTAGATTTTGTAGCGCTGATATTGCCTATAAGATTGTTGTATACATTATTTGTTCCTGTAGCTGCAACGGCTATTCCATTAATGGTAGCGTTTGTACTGGTAGATGATAAATCGTAAATAGCATTGTTAAATACGTTTGCTGCACCTGAGAAGGTAATACCATTAATGGTACCTGTTGTTCCTCCTGTGGTACCTGTACTGTTTATTGCATAGATAATATTACCACTGATTTCCACATTGGCATTTGACCATGTAATACCATTGGCACTAAAGCCGCCTGCACCACCTGCTGTAGTGGTGAAATTATAAATCTGGTTGTTTTTGCACTGGAAAGTACCGGCAACCGTATTATTTTGTATTCCGTTTAATGTACCTGTGGTAGGGGTAGAAAAATTGCGGATAATGTTGGTATTAATATTTTGAAGTGTAGCACTAGAAAGGTTATAAATACCGGTAATGCTACCGGTAGAAGTTGCAGCAGAATAACTAATATTTTCAACAGTATTACCTGTAATTGTAGATAAACCTACAGGAGTTGCTGAGGTTATTGCCCTAAAAGTGCCTGATGCCCCACTCATTATAAAATTGGAAACCGTATTATTGGTCATGTTCAAAGTACCCCCAGGAGAACCACCAGTAATAGCAAGCACAGTACCTGTACTGGGATAGTTAGTACTTCCCAATTGCTGGATATTGTTGCTGTTTATATTAACTGCAGCAGCAGTTGATGAATTGGTAACAGCAGAAAAAAGACCCGTAGTAGCTGTAGTGTAAGAAAACCTGATTGTATTGCTGTTTATATTTACCGTGTTGGCTGCTGCTGTAGATCCGGATGAATTGTTGATAGCAGTAATTGCCTGCGTAGTACCACCACCTCTTATAGTAACACTATTATTTGAAATGGTTGCATTAGAACTAGTAGCAGTTAGGTTAGAAATACCCATCAACACACCTGTATGGTTTACCCCTGAACCGTTATTGTTGTCTAAGGTATTGTAAGAAATATTTACGCTCCATTGATTGGTAACAATAATACCTGTAGCCTGGTTTGTAGCAGCACCGCCACCATAGTTTAATATAGAGTTGGCTGTACCTGCACCTGCACCACCAATATCGTTGTTAATGTCTCCTAAGAAAGTGGTAGCAGTTGGAGAAGGGCCAACACCTGTTACAGCTGCAAAACCACTGAGGTTGATACCGCCATTTCCGTTGTTGGTTGTATTAGAATAAAATCTGTTGTTGGAGTTGGTACCGTTGGTGGCCAAAGTACCTCCATTGGTTGGGGTTAGTGCAGTAATAGCAGCTGCCGGAGTTGAGTTTAATACCTGAATGGCACAAGAACCCACTGCCATAGGACCAGAAGCAGCAGCATTGTTAATACGCTGCATGTTGAAAATACAGTTCTGCACGGTATTGTTGTTACAACCGTCGCCTACCGCCCTTTTAAAGAATGCAATACCAAACTCCATTGCTACTGTTGAGGTAGTAGTATTACCATCGGTAAAGGTGATACCATCAATAGTAACCCCATCCATACCGCTTAGGTACAGCATACCATCGGAAGAAGCTGTAGCTCCAAGAGATGTACCTACACCTGCATTGATAACAGTTGCAGCACCCGAAGCTTTTACAATGGTTAAGGTGTTGGTGTTAGTAAATACGTTGGCTGTAGAGGTACTGATGTTAAAGCCCTTAATTGGGGCTGTTTCATTAGTACCTGCTGCTAATGTTGCTACCACAGGACCACTGACAGCGGTAATACCATTAATAGCTGTTACAAAGTTTGCGAAGCTGGTGTAAGATGCACCTAGGTTAGGCGTCGTGTTAGTAGCACCGGAAGTAATAGTCACCGCTATATTTTGTGCATTCAGATTGGCTACCAAGGCAAATACTGCAATAAGTAGCGAGGCGTAGATTTTTTTCATACAAAAGGGGGTAAGAGATTAATTAAAAAACAAGCCATCCATTTATAAAGTACATGTGTAATTTTTACACAATTATTAATAAAGAGATGACTCAAAAGTACGCAAACTTCAACTGCAACGTAATTTAATTTTCACAAAGTCATATTTATTTTTTTTAATGTTGTAATTATTTGATAATTATATGATATTTCATTCCAAGAATGTTTAAATGTTTTCGGATGCCGATAAATTAACATTATTTAAATGTTATTATTTATGGATTATTTGGAAATTTGAAAATCAATTTTGGTCGTTTGGTGTCAATTTTTGTTCAAATTGCGTTCTATCCAAACTTTGATTTAAATCATAAAAAGTAACCGTTACGCTTTGTCTTTCCGACAAGCCAATCGGCGGGCAAGCTCAAGGAGAAAACCCAATGATTGCGCTAGGGGGGGACTACTCTCCGGCGCAGATCGGAGTGACAATAGGAAAGGTATTGGGGCAATGGGAAAGGATGAGTGACAAGGGGGAAAGTCGAAATGACTATAATGGACTATTGAATAACAGCGCGAAAATGGTGATAGCACCTCTAACGATTGATTGAGTAGTTTATCGTGAGATGATGAATGGCTATCTTGATCATTTTGGATAGTCATTTTGCTCATTTTGGAGCAATCTGCATTTCAATAACATAGTAAATGAATTGGATCTATAAATATGATAAATTCGCAGACGGAAACGGATAAAAATACTGTGATAACTTCTTGTCTTTTATAAATGCCTGTCTTTTTTTAATTGCTATTCTTTTTAAAATCGTATTGGCGAATTTCCTTATCCAATTTGTAAGCCTAAACAATTTTTTGATTTCATTTATTCTAAATTTGTTTTATTGTTGCAGTATGATTTTTATTAGCGCAATTGTTCATCTTTTAGTATTCGTATTTTTAGGAGCAACTAATTATTTATTATTAAATATGTCAGGCAAGGCTTCATGAGGTATATAAAACAACTAGATAGTCTTAGGGCTATAGCGGTCATTTTTGTTATTATCAGTCATTGGGTACCTCCTACTAACTTTATCAACAGGATACCAAATGGGGCAATTGGTGTTGACATTTTTTTTGTTTTGAGTGGTTTTTTGATTACCCGGATTTTGTTTGTGCATAAAATACACTCGCTTGAAAATGGCACTTCTATTTATACCCTTGTTAAGAATTTTTATGTAAGAAGAACATTGAGGATTTTTCCGGTTTACTATTTGACCATTTTTGCAACGCTGGCATTTTCAGGAACAATAGGTATTGATTTGTCTTCATCGTTTGTCTATTATGCGACTTACACTTCCAATTTTTACTTCTTTTTTTCCAAAACATGGGGAGGCATGTTTTCTCATTTATGGTCATTGGCAGTTGAAGAACAGTTTTATTTGATATGGCCATGGATAATTTTGTTTGTAAACAAAAAATATTACTTGAAAATTATTAGTTGTTTCATTCTGATAGGCATCGTGTCCCAATATTTATTGAGTAAGAATAGCATGGGGCATTTATTAACCTTTACTTGTTTTGATGCTTTTGGCCTTGGTGCATTGTTATCGTGGCAATTGACTTTTGCTCCGGAGAAAATAAAAAAATTTTATATTGTCTTCTCCGTGCTTGCATTTATTGCTTTTGTTTTTTTCTTTATTGGTGCACTTCAACATCGTTGGGACATCATTCCCATCAGAACATTAGTTGCGCTGATGACTGTATGGATAATTACGCTTATTGTGATTAAACAAGAATCAAAGAATTTCTATTTCAAATTTATATTTAACAATAGAGTTCTAATATTTCTTGGAAAAATAAGCTATGGCATCTATTTATTTCACAATATTATTCCTAGCACATTAAATTCAAAAATTATAAATAAATACATTAACCCACTATTGCCTGATATCTTGTATAAAAAACATTGGGGTCAATTGTACCTGATGGAAAATCTCATCTTATTAATATTGATTTCGTGGCTTTCATTTGTCTTATTTGAAAAAAGATTTCTGGCTTTGAAAAAGTATTTTTAGTATAATTTTTGTACAAATTTTATTAAAGAATTTGCCTGGATTGCATTTGCTTTTTTTGTTGGGTGAACCGATCATTGTTTGCTTGAACTATTGAGCAATTTTCTCATTGGTTTATTTTCACATTATCTTATCAGCTCATTGTTTTTTGCTAGAGCCGCAGGGTTTTGTTATTGCAACGGGACTATTACTCGTTGGCTCGTTGCTCATTTCTCGTTGGCTCTTAGAAGGTTGAGGGTAAACTTCATTGAGAAATTTTCATATTGCCTCTTTTTTACATTTTTTACTTGGCTTAACTTTTTTGCTCAAGCCGCGGGGCTTCGTTATTGCAACGGGACTCCATCCGCTTGTTGCTGAAAATAGCTAAGCAATTTTCAGCATTCCGGGGCTGAAGCCCGGCAAGCAACCGGATGATGTCCCTTTTGCAATAACTGGTGTTTTTTTTTGTAGGAGCATTTTGGGAGAGGGTGACTAGTTTTATTATCGCTGATTGCTCGTTTCTCGTTGCTGGTGAAAACGTTGCTCGTTAGGACGTTTCTCGTTTGAGGTTTAGCACATTGCCTTATTTTCACATTGCTTTATTTTCACATTAGCACATTAACTTTTGCTCAAGCCGCGGGGCTTCGTTATTGCAACGGGACTCCATCCGCTTGTTGCTGAAAAAAGCTGCGCAATTTCAGCATGCCGGGGCTGAAGCCCGGCACCCAACCGGATGATGTCACTTTTGCAATAACTGGTGTTTTTTTCGCAGGAGCGTTTTTTGGGGGAGGGTGACTAGTTTTTTTATCGTTGGGCGCTCGTTGCTGGTTAGAACGTTGCTCGTTGGCTCGTTGCTCGTTGTTTGTTTGAGGTTTGAAGTATAAATTTATGATGTATGATGAATGATGTTGAATTTCATTTTCACATTTTCACATTAGCATATTAGCACATTAACTTTTGCTCAAGCCGCGGGGCTTCGTTATTGCAACGGGACTCCATCCGCTTGTTGCTGAAAATAGCTAAGCAATTTTCAGCATTCCGAGGCTAAAGCCCGGCACCCAACCGGATGATGTCCCTTTTGCAATAACTGGTGTTCTTTTTTGTAGGAGCTCTTGTATCGTTGCTCGTTTGAGGTTGGAGGTTGGATTTCAAGTCTCACACTAGCATATTAACACATTAGCACATTAACTTTTGCTCAAGCCGCGGGGCTTCGTTATTGCAACGGGACTCCATCCGCTTGTTGCTGAAAAAAGCTACGCAATTTTCAGCATGCCGGGGCTGAAGCCCGGCAAGCAACCGGATGATGTCCCTTTTGCAATAACTGGTGTTTTTTTTCGCATCACCATTCGGGAGGGATGACTATGGCTTGTTAATCGTGGGCTGGTTGATCGTTTCTCGTTTCTCGTTGATAGTTGGTTGGTTCCTAGTTAATCGTGAGTGATATTTTTTGAGTAGTGGCGAGCAATTGTATGATTTTTCTGATGACTGAAAGCAAACTTCGATGATGATGTAAGAATCTTCCTTGCGTCGGAGAGACAATTGCGATTATTATGAAATAGACCGAACCGGCTTAATAAATAATCAAAGTTCAAAGTAGTATTACAACTCAAAATAAAAAATTATTTCCATATTACATACAGCCATTCTTTTTTGTTAATTGGTTCAATAGTATTTTGACCAAAATCAAAAAAGGAAAGCGAGTCTGCTTTCCTTTTTGCATATGAATGTAGTTGGTGCCTGCTGCTCTTTGGTTTGAATTATTTAGTTTTTTGGATTTAGAGACCGGCAGGGCTTAATCAAATATTACTCTGCTAGTAAATTTATCTTTTTCGCTGACAATCAATAAGGTATAGGCACCTTTTTTGATTGGCACCGCTACTTGAATGGATTTGCTGGCTGAACCTCCTTCATGAATTAAGCTTTGGCTATAGGCTACTTGACCTGCGTTGTTGTACAAGAAAAGTCTATAGTTGCCTGCTGGAACCGCTTCCATTTGCAACCCTATATTGCTGTTTTTTACCGGGTTTGGAAATACGGTCACAATGCTGTTTTCGGTTTTGCCATTGAGTACTTTTGCTACACTGCTGTACTTGATTGTTCCCGATTTGTCAACTGCTTTTATTCTATAAAAATTATATCCCTTGAAAGGGGTTGCATCTAACCAACCATAACTTTCTGCATTGCTGCTACCTCTGGATGAAACGGTAGTAATTGCTGAAAATTCCTGACCTGAAGTTGACCTTTCTACCGTATACTTGTCGGTTAGATTGTCGTTGAAGCTTTTCCAATCAACCTGTATGCCGTTGCTTTTGAGGGCACCTGATATACTTGTTATGCCTAGCGGTAATAAACCGGCAGGTTTGAAGACAACGCACAACCGATTGGGGTCTAAAGATGCACTGTCAGTGGTAACAAGGTTGTACTGAATAATCGTATTAGTGGTGAGGTCTATTGGGAAGTCTTGGTGCAAATAGTTGTCTTTGAGGACGGCTACTACCGATGGAGGGAAATTGCTACCCAATATCTTAAGGCAATAACTTGACTGTCTGTATTTCCAGATACTGATTGGAATAGTGTCGTAATCTATGACCGATGGACGACCTTCTATACTTAGGTTTATACCATTACGGTTGATAGCTAAATTTTCGTCAGAATTGGTGAATTTGTATGAGTCTTCGGGGCCAATACTGGCAGTAAAGCTAGGACCGAAAACGACCACAAAACCATCTGCATAGTTCTGGCTGCCTGCACTTGTATTGAGCAATAACTGTACAGACAACTTGGAAGTGCTAAACGGTGGTTGCGCATACGTTTTGGTTGAAAAAAGTAAAATTCCGAGGGAAAGGAGGACTGTATAGATTATTCTGTACAGCACAACAGGGTTAATGAATAGATTCTTCATGGTGACTTTTCAAAAAGGATGATTTAGAATTTGGATTTGGACATGATAATAACAGAAAAGTGGAGGTGTTATTGTGTAGGGTTTGAAAAAAATTATTGGGATACTTAATAATAGTTGGTTGTTGCTCGTTGCAGGTTGCTCGTTTGGCTCATTGGCTCGTTACTCGTTGCTCGTTGGCTCGTTGGCTCGTTGGCTCGTTGGCTCGTTGGCTCGTTGGCTCGTTGGCTCGTTGGCTCGTTGGCTC
>JANMZN010000027.1:0-4121 GCA_031383285.1 Segetibacter sp. | reverse complement strand
GATTTCCAGCAGTCGCAAATACCTGGGAGGATTAAAGAAATGGGTTCCACAAAAATGTTTTTTAAAATCTTCACTTCTGCCTTCGGTCATCAGATGAATTGGAATGCCTGAAGTATTACTGGTTACTAACGTTCCGGGTTTCCTATATTTTTCAACATCATCAAAGATGATTTTCTTGATGTCTAACCTTTCCACCACTACTTCCATCACCCAATCGCAGGACGCGATATCCTTCATATTGTCTTCAAAATTTCCGGTAGTGATGTTCTTCAAAACATCTTTAGTGTACAATGGTGAGGGATTGCTTTTGATTGCAGTTGCCAGGGCTCCATCCACTATTTTATTACGAATGTTAGAATCTGCAATTCCTCCTTCAATTGGTGGAGTAGCCATGTCCAATAACAACACTTGCAAACCGGTGCCTGCAAAATGGCATGCTATTCTGCTACCCATTACACCGCTGCCTAATATTGCAATCTTTTTGATAATTCGTTTCATATTATTAATGCAGAATACGTAGAATACGTTCAATCTTTATGTTTGGAACGATACGCTACTATGTTTTTCAATATAAAAATTTGTGGCACCTTCCTTCAATACCTTTCTGATTTCCTTAATTGAAGTTAATCAGAAAACCATTCTTCAATAAAGTTAATTTCAAATAAACTTAAAGATCTAATCAATGAATATGATGCAAGCATAGTTGTAAATTTAATAAAAGGAAAAATCACTTTTCAATTTACTAAGGAAAAAAAATAAAAACAGAAGGTTTCCACTTTTAAAGCTAGTAGAAAATTCTATAGTTTTTAAAAGCACCAAAACTAACTCACGCCACTTCCTGCATCAATTATTCCTTCTGGATTTACAAAGTGCAATTTACCCGATGAATCTTCTGCCATCAAAATCATTCCCTGGCTTTCAATTCCTCGCATTTTTCTAGGCGCCAGATTGACAACCACAGTTACTTGCTTTCCAATAATAGTTTCCGGCTGAAAATGCATAGCAATACCAGAGACAATGGTTCTTTTTTCAAAACCTAAATCAACCTCCAGTTTGAGTAGCTTATCCGCTTTCTGTACTTTTTCTGCATTGATGATGGTTCCTACTTTTAAATCGATCTTTGCAAAATCATCAAAAACTATTGCTGGTTTTATTGCAGGGGCTTCTTGCTTTATCTCTGTTGTTGAAACTTCATTATTGACACTTTCATCTTTCATCTTGCTACTTTTTAATTTTAATTTTTCTATCTGCGCTTCTATCTCTACATCTTCAATTTTTCTAAACAATATCTGAGGCTCTCTCAGACTATAGCCAACGCTTAACAATTTGGATTTACCCGCATTTTCCCAATCCAGCATTTTGTCAACTACCTTCATCATGTAACATAATTTTTTAGCTGTAAATGGTAGAAATGGATTAATCAGCACAGCAAGGTTGGCGGTTAATTGAAGACAAACATGCAAGCAGTTATCAATAGATTTTTGAGCATCGGCTGTTATTTGACCCAATTCATCTACAGATTTTGCAACGATCCAAGGCTGCTTATCCTGCATATATTTGTTGCCTTTTCTGGCAAGATCGATCACTTCAAAAAGCGCATCCCTAAACTTATATTCTTCTATTAAATTTTCAATTTTTTCCTTTGCCAGCAACAATTCGTTAAACATTGCTTTATCAGCGTCATCTGCAATGTCACCATGAAAAGGTGGAACTTTTCCTTTGCATAGTTTGTGCATTAATACAAAAGCTCTGTTAACGAAATTGCCAAAGATGTTACCCAATTCGCTGTTATTGGCATCCTGAAATCCCTTCCAGGTAAATTCACTGTCCTTGGTTTCGGGTGAAATAGAAGTCAAATAATACCGTAATACATCGGCCATGCTGTCGCCGCCATTTTCTTTCTTCATCCAATCGTTGATGTATTCATCCATTTCTATGCTCCAACCCCGGCTGGTGCTCATTTTATCGCCTTCCAAATTCATAAATTCGTTTGCAGGAACATTTTCGGGCAAGATATTTCCATGCAGCTTTAACATTACAGGAAAAATGATGCAATGAAATACGATGTTATCTTTTCCTATGAAATGAACAAGTTTCGTATCTGCATCGTGCCAATAAGGCTTCCAATCTTTGTTATTGTCAAGTGCCCATTGTTTGGTTGCGCTTATATAACCTATAGGGGCATCAAACCAAACGTACAAAACCTTAGCCCCCCCACCCCCCAAAGTGGGAATGAAGGAATCGTTGTTGATTTTCTTTAAGCTATTTAATTTTTGAATGATGGTTTCCAGTGTACTTTCAATATCCTGCATTACTTGTTCATTCGAAAACCTTAATACAGAATAGCCTTTTGATTGTAGCCACTCTATTCTTTCCTGATCATTCTTTTGATTTTCTGGATGCTGGTGAATTAGACCGTCAACTTCAATAATGAGGTTGTGAGAAAGGCAAACAAAATCGGCAATAAATGAACCAATAATATGTTGCCTTCTAAATTTATAACCATCAAGCTGTTTTCCTCTTAATTGTTCCCATAAAACAATTTCAGCCTTTGTTGGATTATTTCTATGATCTTTTACGTACTGCTTTAATAAACCATAGACTGTAGGATCTGCCGTTTCATACTCATACTGTTCTGCCATTTCCCCCCCTTGGGGGGCAGGGGGGCTCGGAACTTTTATACCCCAATCCAAATCTCTGGTTACTGCTCTTGCATGAAGCCCAGCGTCTATCCAGCTTTTACATTGTCCCAATACATTTGCTTTCCAGTCATTTTTGTGATCTACAGTTATCCACTGCCTTAAAAAATCTTCGTGCTTATTTAGAGGAAGATACCAATGTGTTGTTGCTTTTTTTATGGGAGGATTGCCACTTAATGTACTTCTAGGTTTGATCAATTGTTCGGGACTAAGGGAGGTGCCGCACTTTTCACATTGATCTCCAAATGCACTGTCGTTGGCGCAAACAGGGCAGGTGCCTATTATATATCGGTCGGCTAAAAAAGTATTTGCTACTTCATCAAAATACTGTTCTGTTTCTTTTTCTTCCAGTTCGCCCTTTTCATACAAATCAGTAAAAAATTCCTGTGCTGTTGCATGATGTATCTGGTCTGAAGTGCGATGATAAATGTCGAAACTGATACCCAAATCAGCAAAATTACTTTTGATAATTGCATGGTATTTATCTACTATTTCTTTAGGTGTGGTCCCTTCCTTCATGGCTTGTATGGTAATAGCAGCACCATGTTCATCGCTGCCACAAACAAAAACAACGTCACGTTTTTGTGCTCGCAGATAACGTACATATATATCGGCTGGAACGTATGCTCCGGCCAGGTGTCCAATGTGCTTAAGTCCATTTGCATAGGGTAATGCAGAGGTGATTGTATATCTTTTTGGTAGGATCATTTTATTAAGTCGGTATTTTATCTTTAATCAACCAATGTTGCGTCGCACAATTCAACGGCATACTTTTATGCAGCTTGTGTTTAAGCATTAGGCAGCCTCAAAAGTATGCAATCATGATAGAAGGTTAAAATGAAGTTGTTATGCTTTCTCAACATACAACATTTAAAAATTGTGAACGCGTCACTAAATTTTTGCCATTTATTCGTAAAAATCAATATTATTACAATCGAAATATTATCTTAACTACATAAAAAATAAGTATGAAAAAGGTTCTCTTTTACTTTTTAATTGGAATATCACTTACTTCTTGTCAGAAAGAGTTGACAGATGATTTTACGCCGGATCCCGATGACTCCACTTCAAATTTCAATATAGTTTTCAAATTCAAGTTTGACTCAACCCAGCAGCGATTGAATAATATTGGCCAACCAAGTACTATTCCGGCAGGTAATGCGGCTCAAAGTCCGGTATTTAATTTTATGAGTGCGTATTATATTGAATTGGCACCCAGCGCAACAACTTTACTTGGTCAAGGGGCTGTATTGTATAAAGCACCTGAAGTGACTACGGGAGGCGCAGCAGCTATTGATTTTTCATTATCCGAAATGGCTGCAAATGGTGATACTTTCTTCACAATTCCAATCAAACAAGTAGCAGCTGGCAATTATGAATGGCTAAGGGTTTCTCTTGCTTATCAAAACTATGATATTAAGT
>JANMZN010000024.1:0-22871 GCA_031383285.1 Segetibacter sp. | reverse complement strand
AAGTTAAGAGGTACAGGATGGATGTATGAGAAATATCAAAAGATACAATCAGAAAGACCTGCACTATTCTACCATTGGCGATTGGGAGTAAAAGCATGATGGATAACAAGAGCCGTATGAGTTGAGAGGCTCAAGTACGGTACTGTGAGAAGCTAGGGCTGAAATGCCCTTGCTTACTCGACTTTTACTGCTTTTAATTTTGAATCTAATACCATCAAAAACCCTATCTATTTTAATGCAAATACAAAATATAAAACAGTAAAGTCTGACCATTTTGATATACAACAACCGAAAGCACTTACCATGCCCGAAAGGAATGAAGTTAAAGTGATGTTTTATATAACTTTTAGAAGAGTAAATGCGAATGGTTCGTTATATGTAGAACCTACATCAGGAGGACTTTCACAATGTCCTCAGAATATGATTTCTGACAATACTCAAATCGTTTTTCATATAAAAAGTGCTGACCTTTTGGTGGATAAAGTTTGTTCTTTTGCAGCTGTTCAGGAGGGCGAAGGAAAGGCTACCGTATATTTTTCACTTCCTGTAGGTAAGCAATACAGTTTTTATTACAACTGGCAGCCTCCCAATAGTTCACCCTGCTACGACAATGTATATTTCGACATAGAAACAATGGCAAAGTATAAGGTCAACAATAACGGCACATTGGTTGGGGGGCTTAGAATTGGCACTATAGAGCACCATGATCCCTATGCTCTAAATTCGTTGATTACAAAATTTGATTATCAAAAAGATAACGGAGAATCTAGTGGAATCCTACCTGCTATTCCTAATTGGGGATTTTATAAGCGTGCAGAAGGGAAATGGAATTGCTGCATTTGTAGTGAATTAAGTATTCCGATATTTTTAGGCTATGTAAAATTCAAAGTAAGAAGCAGTAATTCGACACAGACATTAGGTTATGCTTTTGGGTCGAATGTAGGCTACAACCAAGTAACCATTAGTAAAATTGATGGTAAAGACCAAACATTAGGTAAAACAGTAGAGTATTTTACCAATCCGGATTTGCGAAACACTAAAGATGTTTTTCCTTACAGTACCACACAATTGATTGAATGGGGAAGTGGCCATAAGTGGCAAGAAAAAATATTTGATCGAACTAATACATTATTGAAACTCACGAACTACGAATATAGAGACCAAATTAATCAAGCAATTAATAATAATAACCGCTCTATTCGTATTGCCAGCATCCGCATAGACGATTGTGCAACCGATAATCCTTATCCATATCACAGGTATGTAGCCACATCCATGTATCCCTATTCAGGCAGGTCGTTTTTAGATACAAAAACAGAAACAGAATACACTGCCACCGGCTCAATGACAACTTTGACAAAGTATGAGTATAACGATAACAATTATCTTACTAAATTATCCGTGATTGACAGTAAAGGAGAAAATTTGAATGAGAAATATTTCTACCCTTCACTTTACACAAATACTGCCATACAAAAATTGGTTACAAATAAAGTATTAAACATTCCCCTAGCCAAGAAGGTAACAAAAACAGACCCGCTTGTTTTTCGTGCTGAAAGGGAGATAAAAGCAGAGGGCATTGATTACACCATAGATAATGGCTTTGCAAGGCCTTGGCGTTTTAGTGAAAATGCGTCAACAAATCCTTCAGTTTTTCCTGCTTTTGATCCAGCTTCTGTAAAACGATCAACAGATATCATAACTGGAGAAATAACCAAATATGATAGCTATGGTAATGTAGTAGAATTTAAAGGACGTGATGGCATATTGAGCTGCATAATTTATGGTTACAAGGGAACCTTGCCTGTAGCAAAAATTGCTGGTGCAGGATATACAGATGCTTTAACAAAACTTAGTTCTGTTACTTATGCCAACTTGCAACTGATAACTGATGATAACATCCTGCAAAGCAAATTGAATGAAATTAGGCAGGGATATTCCTCTAATAAATTTGTGCAAGTTTCCACCTCTACTTATATACCATTGTATGGGCCAACTAGTGAAACGGATGTGAATGGCAGAACAACCTATTACGAGTATGATGGATTTGGCAGGTTGTCCTTAGTACGAAACAACGAAACCAAGATAGTAAAGAAGTATTGTTACAACTATATCGGACAGCAAACCGATTGTAGTGAAACAAAGAATGCACCACCCCCTTGTGCTACCTGTATTGGGCCACTGAAAAAATGTATTAATAATTTATGTGAAGATGCGCAACCCCATTTGAGTAGTCAATTTATAAATGGCATATATCATTGCTCTTTGTATTACTCTTGGTCTGATGGAAGTAGTACTGTACCTACTGTTTGGACTAGCACCCAACATTGTATAGAACCTCTATAAAATTAATTTGGAAAAATTGCTTAAATAGTTGTGAATAATGCTAAAGAGAAAAAAATATTTATGGCTGATTATTTGGTTTTTAATGTTTGGATTTTTAAGTAAAGGGCAAACGAATCAACCATCTAATCAGATAGCACCTGCAGCTACAACAAAAGTTGCAGACCCATTGCCCACAGTATACACCAACAGTTTGCCCGGATTAAATCTTGTAAGAACCTGGGAACCATCTCAACCTTATCAAGATGAGGCAGATGTGATTGCTACTGCAAGGACTGTCATTCAAGTCAAACAATCTACCGTTTATGTTGATGGACTTGGCAGGCCTATACAAACAGTTGTAAAGGGTGTTTCTCCGAATAATAAGGATCTTATCAGCATGAATGTGTATGACGATTTTGGTAGAGAAGCTATGAAATATCTGCCGTATGAATCGGAAGCGGGAGATGGAAAGTTTAGACCTGCACCTTTTTATGAACAAAACAATTATTTAAAGGGCTTTTACAACCCTACTCAACATGCAGATGGAGAAAGGTTTTTCTATAGCAAAACGATATTTGAGGAATCGCCATTGGGTAGAACAGTCAAAACATTTGCACAGGGTAATAGTTGGGCAGGAAGCGAAGGCAGTTCTGCTGAACATGCCAATAACATAGAGTACCTTTTTAATGCAGATGATGATAATGTAAGAATATGGACGATAGGTTTTGACGCTGTTATTACTAATAATATTCCTTTAAACTCTGATAATCTTACATCGGCAAAACAGGTATATAGCAGTGGGGAATTGTATAAAACGGTAACTAAAGATGAAAAAGGAGCGGCAGTAGTAGAATTCAAAGACAGGCAGGGGCAAACTATTTTGAAGAAAGTGCAAATTGGTAGCGTATCTGCTCCCTACTACGATCATGCCAACTGGCTTTGCACCTACTATATCTATGACGATTTTGGCAGGCTGCGATTTGTAATTCCCCCCAAAGCAGTAAATGCCATTAGTACCAATTGGGTAATGACCAATGCTATAGCCGATGAACTGTGTTTTAGATACGAATACAACGGAAGAGGGCTGATGACCGCCAAAAAAGTACCCGGGGCAGCATGGGTGTATATGGTATATGACCAACGGGATAGGTTGGTATATACACAAGACGGCAACCTACGGGCAAAAGGCCAATGGATGCGTAGTGTGTATGATGAACTAAACAGACCTTTACAAACTGGAATATTGCTGTTTGGTGGTACAGCCGCTGGCTTAGAAGCTAGTGTAGCCCCTAGCAATACAACCCTTACTACAACGGGCAATAACACTGCTTATATACCGCCGGTATTGAATGTATCTAACCGAGAACCGGGATTGCTTAACTACAATGCTACACAAGATATTTTTCTATTATCAGATTTTGAAAGTGAACAAGGGGCAGAGTTTGTAGCCGAAATTAAAAATGGAAATGGAGGAAGTTTTAGTACCCAACAAACGGCAAACTCAAATGCCATACCAACTGGTTCTACTTACATACCGCTTACCATTACTTACTACGACGACTATTCGTTTACTACTACTAAGTCGTATGCATCTGGCTACAATACCAAGTTGAACAGCATTGGCACCAATGCCTACGTAGAACCCTTGCCCACTACACAACAACTAGCTGTACGTGGTATGGTAACGGGTACAAGAGTAAGAATACTGAGTGACCTGAGTAATTTAGCTAGTTGCAAATGGATGGAAACTGCTAGCTTCTACGACGAAAAGGGGCGGGTAGTACAAGTAAATACCGACAACTACAAAGGCGGTACAGACATTGCAACGAGCCGCTGCGATTTTACGGGCAAGGTGATTAACACCTATATGGTACACAACAATAAGGATGCTGGCATAACCGACCTGCGTACGTTTACCCTAATGGAATATGACCATGGGGGTAGGTTGCTAAATGTGTATAAACGAATAAATGATGACCTTAGCAGAACCCGGCGAATACTACACAACGACTATGATGCAATGGGGCAACTACTACATAAAGACCTTGGGCAAAAAACTAACACGAACAATACACCTATTAGTAGCAGCACTATAGAAAGCCAAGACTATGCATATAACATAAGAGGATGGGTAAAAGGGGTGACTTGGGATTATACACCCACAACTGGCGGCACTAAACCTGATGCAGACCATACGAATGATAAATGGTTTGCTATGGACCTAAGCTACGATTGGGGCTATGGCCACAATGAATACAATGGTAATATAGCCGGTATGCGTTGGCAGAGTGAAGGCGACGGCGCACAGCGGAGTTATGGATTTGGGTATGATAATGCTAACAGGTTGTTGTTTGCTGATTTTAACCAATACACCAATACGGCTTGGAATAGAAATGCAGGTGTAGATTTTAGTGTGATTATGGGTGAGATACAATCTGTAAATGGGGTAAATAAAATTGTAAATTCTTATGACGAGAATGGAAATATTTTAAGAATGCAACAGTGGGGATTGAAGGTAAATGCAAGTTCGCAGATAGATAACTTGTCCTATAATTATTATAGCAATTCGAACAAACTTAAAAATGTAATTGATGGCAATAATGATATAAATACCAAGTTGGGCGACTTTAGAAGCTCACAAGTATATATGACTGCACTAAATAACAATAAAACGATTGCTGCCATTGACTACACGTATGACGACAATGGCAACCTGAAAAAAGACCTAAACAAAGATATAGGCGATGCCACAGTAGAAGGGATAGAGTATAATCACCTAAACCTACCTTATAAAATAACGGTAAAAGGCAAAGGCACCATCACATACATATACGATGCTACGGGTAATAAATTGGAGAAGATAACAGATGAAAAGGCACCAACGAAAAAGCAAACTTATACCGCTTATTTGGGTGGGTATTTGTATGAGAATAATGTTCTTCAGTTTTTTGCACATGAGGAAGGAAGAATAAGAAAGAAAGGAGCTGATTTTGTCTTTGATTACTTTATCAAAGACCACCTAGGCAATGTGCGGATTGTGTTGACGGATGAGCATCAAACAGATGCTTATTTGCCCGCTACATTAGAAACAAACACCCTAGAAACTGAAAAGCTTGTTTATACTATACCTGATGATGTAGCAACACGAGTGCATAAAAATACAGTTACAAGCTACCCTGCCGATACCTATACCAGCCCAAATGATTATATACAAAAGCTAAATGGCAACGGCACAAAAGTCGGTACTAGTAAGTTGTTGAAAGTAATGAGTGGCGACAAGTTTAATATTAAAGTAAGTAGTTGGTATAAGACAGCAAATGGAAACATTGGTGCTCCGGTAGCCAATCCTTTAACTGATTTGGTAAATGCATTGGCTAATGGTATTGTTGGTACAGGAGGCTCCAAGGCTAGTGTACTGCAACTGCAACAACAAAATGTTTTGCCTGCAAGTGCAAGCAATATGTTTAACGACCGAGATAACAACGACTATAACCCTTCCAAGCCTAAAGCTTTTTTAAACTGGATACTGTTTGACGAGCAGTTTAAGTATGTAGCAAGCAATAGTGGTTTTGATCAAGTACCTGATGAAAATGTGTTTGCTAATAATACTTCAGGTGCACATGTTTATAATCATATAAAAACAGACATTTCGATAAATAAAAACGGCTACCTTTATGTCTTCGTTAGCAACGAAAGCCCAATTAACGTGTTCTTTGATAATCTGCAGGTTACCCATATAAAAGGGCCGCTTTTGGAAGAGACCCATTATTATCCGTTTGGGTTAGTGATGGCGGGGGTGAGTTATCAAGCTGAAAAAGGATGTGACTATGCTGAAAACAAGAAAAGTTTTAACGGTAATGAGTTACAGAGTAAGGAGTTTTCAGATTTATCAGGCTTAGCATGGTACGATTTTAATGCAAGAATTTATGATCAGCAAACAGGAAGGTTTGTTCAAATTGATCCTACTCCTGAGGACGGAGATCAAGTAAGTTTGACTCCTTATCATTTTACAGGAAATAATCCTATTAGATATAATGATCCAGATGGTAAATGTCCATGGTGTATTGTTACTGTTTTAATAGGCCTTCTTCTTACTCCTGAACCTGCTAATCCTCCATCTTCTCTTCCTTCTGAACATAGAACTCAAGCTGCAACAGACAATTGGAATAATGCATTGCATAATCGTGACGTGATGCTTATAACTTCACTTCTATCTGGATCAGCGAAAACAGTAGTAAATGTTATTGATAATACGTATGCTAAGATAAATAAACCAATTGAGAATAAAAAAGATCCTGAAATTAAAGTAACTAATGTTGGAAAAACAAAAACAGGCGAAGTAAGGGTAAAAGCAGAACAAGGTGATAAAAAATTAGACATAACAAATGATAGGGTAAAAGAATATGTGAAGGAGCCAAGAAATCCTAATAAAGGTGAAAGACAAGTTAATTTTAAAAAAGAAGGGTTACCGGAAAAAAGTGATATAGTTCCTGGTTCGAAGGGAATGAAACGGACACCAACGCCAGATGAACAAAAGCTACTTGATATTAATAAAACAAAACCGAATCAATAAAATGATAGAAGTTAACGATATAGTAATGAAGTTTCAAAATTTTCTTCTTTCAGGGTGGGAAGCATTTGAAGTTTTTAATGAAAATTTTTTATATGACGAAAAAGAGGAAAAGGTTAATGATTGGTTGCAAGCAAATTGGGAATTGCTTGTAGAATCAACTTTAACTGGTGTAAACGAATACTTAGAAGTATATGGATATGGTGCTGATTGTAATGGAGCAAGTAGCAGAGTTACCTTTCCTGATAAACTAGCTACTCATAGAATTGTTTGTAATGCCCACGGTGGTCATCTTCTTCGTGATGTTGTTTCAGAAGAAATGAAGAGCATCAAAAACATGGCATTCCAGAGTTTTGTGAAATGGGATGGAAGTTATTATCAAATTTTACCACCATTTGATTATGTATTATTGAGCAACGACATTGAAAATATTTTAGTCAATGTTAAGGATGTTTATTTTGATATTGTACGAGTATAAGTAGTAGTTATGATAAAAAAAGCTCCCAACTAGCATAAGTGTTCAGGTTGCTTGACTACAACTACGACGACAACATGAAAAAAGTCCTGAACAAAGATATAGGCGATGCCACAGTAGAAGGTATAGAATATAATCACCTAAACCTACCTTATAAAATAACAGTAAAAGGCAAAGGCACCATCACCTACATATACGATGCTACAGGTAACAAGCTGGAGAAGATAACAGATGAAACTTCACCAACGAAAAAGCAGACCTATACGGCTTATTCAGGCAGTTATATTTATGAAAACAATGTACTCCAATTCTTCGCCCAAGAAGAAGGGCGGATTAGAAAGAAAGGAAATGATTTTGTTTTTGATTATTTTATAAAAGATCATTTAGGTAATGTGAGGATTGTGCTGACGGATGAGCATAATCAATTGATTTATCCTGCTGCTACATTGGAAGATGGAGCTGTACCAACAGAAGCTAGCTTCTATGATATAAAGTCTGTAAACATCAAAGACAAAACATCTATTACCACTTTTGCTACTGCGGCTAACAATAGCTACCAAAACAACAATGTCATTCCTAATAATAATCCATCGAGCAATACAACTGCCATAAGCAATAAGCTATACCGGTTGAACGGTGCTACAGGCGATAAAACAGGGCTTGGCATTAAATGGCAGGTGATGAAGTAAATATTCGGGGCAAAAGTTATTGGCAAAGCAGTAGTACACAGCCCAACAACAACTACCCTATTACGAGTACTTTGCTAGGTTTTCTTTCTTCATTTGCTGGTACAAGTGCTGTTAGTTCATCGTTGCATAGTTCTTCAGTTACAGGTTCTTTTTTAAGTAATAGTGCAAGTACTGCTACCGGACTTACCGATTGGCTAAATAATAGTGTCCCCACACCTACAAACAAACCCAAAGCATACATCAATTGGATATTGTTTGATGAACAGTTCAAACCTGTTTCATCGAGCAGTAACTTTATACCTGTTGGCGAAGCCGGTGCTGTCAACAGCCACAATGCAAATGCTTCGATAAGTAAAAACGGCTACCTTTATGTTTATTGCAGCAATGAAAGCAATGTAGATGTGTTCTTTGATAATTTGCAGGTGGTACATGATAAAGGGCCACTTTTGAAAGAGACGCATTACTATCCGTTCGGGTTAGTGATGGCGGGGGTGAGTAGTAAGGCAGCAGGTGGAATACAGAATAGATACAAGTTCAATAGTGGTAATGAATTACAAAGTGGTGAGTTTAGCGAAGGAAGTGGAATTGAACTTTATGATGCAGTTCACCGGATGTACGATCAGCAGCTAGGGCGATTTCATCAGGTTGATGCCCTTGCTGATGTTGCCCATAGATTTTCTTCATATTGTTTTGCAAATGATAATCCACTTATTTCAAATGATCCATTGGGGTTAAGTACCCAAACGCCAGGGGTGAACCCAATTGATAACAATGACCGCGCTAAACTTGAACCAGTAACTGTACATAGCCAGCCAAAACAAAAATGGGGTGGATTTCATTGGCCGAGCTCTACTACCTCACATCGTAATGAATGGAAATATAACCAACACCTTTATTATAGCAGAACACTAAACGGAGAATCTGCTATTCAAAAAGGTGACAGGGAATCATACAAGTCCAGTGTAGGACTTTATAAAAAATGGGATGTCGAAGAAAAGAATTACAGAGCTATGCAGGCTTGGGCGGTAGGTATTTTGGCCTCCCCTGTTTTGCTATCAACTGCTCCAAGTACAGTTATTGCTGCTATGAAAATGAAACTTTCAACCAATTTCGTAGGTGCAGCGGCAGATTTTGGAATACAAGCATATTCTAACGGCAGTTGCGGTAAGCCAATATTACAGAACTGGAATCCTGTTAGTACCGCTTTAGCTTTTGGTGTAGGAACTCCAACACACTCTTTAGGTAATATTGCTGGAGTTTCATTAATTAATGCTACACTTTCAACATCTATAAATCTATCTCAAAATTCTATTGCTAAAGGGTCGGAATTATCATTCAATCTTACATCTATAGTAATTAATACGACATTTGGTACTTTTTCAGGTGCAAATGCAAATGAGCTTAAAGTAATGTTTAGAAATGGACCCGTTTCAGAAGCGGCTTCTCAAACTTTTAATTTTGTTGGTGCCATTGTGGATGAAAAATCAAAAGAAAAATAAAATGAAAAAGAACTTTAATAAAATTAGCTCTTATTTAGTGATTGGATTTCTTGTTTTTTGGATCATAAAAAGCATGTATGAAAATTTTCAATTTAAAAATGATTTCAAAATTACAATAGGCCAGGTTAACAAAATAACAACCCCAGGTTGGAAAAATTCTGGTGATTATTCAATGATATACGAGTACAAGATAAATGGCAGAAAGTATACAGGTAATAACAACTATGAATTTTGTGGAACTATTACGATGCAAAAAATGAGCGAGTTATTGGTGAATCAATATTTTCCAGTTGCTTATTCTTCAAAAGACATGGCTCAAAGCAGTATTATAGTAACTCAAAAAAGTGCTGATATGTTCAACTATAAAATTCCAGACTCATTATTGGTTTACGATTCGATCTTATCATGTAGGTAGTAGTTTTGATTATTCGAAGAGCAAAATAGTTTTAATATGTACATAACTTTTAAATTCAACTTTACCAAATTCCGTAAATGTATCTTATAATTCTGTATTCAATGGCTCTTCGCCCATTTTTTCATTTGATTTACAATCAATTCTTATCAATGCTACATTTGGAACTGTAGGTGGAGTTAATTCAGAATTATTCAACAATGAATTAGGGAAAGTGGTTTCTGAGAGTACTTCGCAAGGCTATATTTTAGGAGGTCAGTATTTAGATAACTATTATAAAAAGTGAGCACATGAATAACTTTAAGAAATACTTTGGCTTAACAATATTCTTTTTACTTTTATTTTTTTTAGTTATTGGCTTCATCAAAAGAGGTGAGTTTGAAAAAGAACACAAAATAGCAGTAGGATTTGTTAAAGAAATTTCAAGACCTGGGTCAAAAAGCTCTGGAGACTATTCAATATTATATGAGTTTTATATTGACAATCGAGCAGTTGTTAATAATAGCAATTATTTTTTGTGCAATGATTTAACATATGCTACAGTTCGCGAAATACTGGTAAATAAATCATTTCCAGTTGCTTATTCCGATGGACTTTTATTCAGACAAAACTCATTGATAATAACTCTAAAAGATGCTGAAAGGTTTAATTATAATTTTCCCGACTCATTACTTATTTACGATTCTCTGTTATCCTGTAAAAAGTAATTTTCCTTATAGAATTATCAAATCAACTACCAAAAAAGTTAAGCAGTTCTGATAGCGTAATTGCCAATACTTCTTTTGATGGAAATGGATACAAAAAAAATGCAATAGTGGGGATTGGAAATAAATAGAAGTACGCAGATAGCTGATCTGCAATGCAGTTATTTCTAGCTACCTTTATGTTTATTGTAGCAACGAAAGCAATGTAGATGTGTTCTTTGATAATTTGCAGGTTACTCATGATAAAGGGCCACTTTTATAGGAAACGCATTACTATCCGTTCGGGTTAACAATGGCGGGGATAAGTAGTAAGGCGGCGAATAGTTTAGAGAATAAAAAGAAATTTGTCGAACAAGAATTAGATGAAGCTTTAGGATTAGAATGGTATCAATTTAAAGCAAGAGATCATGATCCACAGATTGGAAGATTTTGGCAAATAGATCCATTAACCGATAACTTCCCTTATAATTCTACTTATGCGTATGCTGAAAACAGACCGATTGATGGAATTGATTTAGAAGGGAAAGAGTTTTGGCGAACGGTCGGAAATATTCTGACTGATCCTGCTAATCCTCCAGCACACATTGCAATATACATTGCTCAAAAGAAAGCCGAATATCAAGGTTCCATTGACGCTACAGCAAGACTTGCTACTGGTACTTCAGAAAGACCTTCGACACCAGCACCTGCAGCAATTCAAAAGGTACAATCGACAATAAATAAAATGAATGACATAAATAAGGCGGCACAACCTTATTTAGATGTTTTAGAAATTACTAACACACTAGGAAGTTTAGTTCCAATTAGTGAAGCTGGTTTAATAGCTGCGAGTTCTAAGTCTATCCTTTCGCAAGGTTTAAAACTAAATATATATGGCGAAGGTGAAGTGAAAGGATTTTTAGATGTTGCGGTAAATCCAGCTTATGCTAATGGTAGACCACTAACTTCTTCTATAGCATCTGGAGGAGTTAAAAGTATTGTAATTAATAATTCGCCATTGTATGAAAAGGAGTTGGCTGAAATATCGCGCCTAACTTTTTCTGGATCAACTATTACATATTCTGCTCCAACTGGGACTAAATTTTTTACTTCTTTGAGTGAACATTTATCAGGAACTGCAGTGTTAACTAACTCAACGAATAGTACAATTTCTGGTGTTGAAATGCAAACTGTAACCTACAAAATAAAATGAACTTAGAAAAATTTAGAGCCTTAGATGACCATAATGTATTTATAAATGCCATGGATGATATTCTAGAAGGTATTGTTTTCTTGTATCCACCATGGAGTATAGATCAGAGGTATTTAAAGGTATTATCAGATTGCATTAAAGCTGAAAAAGTTAACTATCCATTATATATATATGATTTGGAACATCCAAGCGCATTAGCTTTTCAGAAAAAATATTACGTATTAAGCCAAGGTAAGGGTGAGGTTTATTTTATTAAAAAAGGACAAATATTGTTTAGAATTGAAGAACATAATAAAGAACATCCTGAAGCTCAGATAAATAAAGTTTTGGCTGCATATAAAATAAAGTAATGGATTCAATTATCTACTTTTATTAACAATACTTAATATAATTTCTTTTTGAAAGAACTTTTTGAATGCTTCTTTTGTGCAACGTCTAACGTCCTAAATTATGAGGATAGAATTGAAATTGCAGGTATTGATTTTAGTGTATAAATGGTTATAGAGTGGATGTCAATTCTGCTTATGATGAAAATCGAAATATTTTTGCCTTCGCAGGTGCTTTTCACCTGCAAATCTGCGCATTGTAGTGGGTCAAAAATGACCATTTATCACTCGCCTTTTTATAAAAGCCAGCAGTTGAATAATGATAATCTTCAGTAAAACTACAATACCAAGCAGCAACAGGCCTTTTTATGAATATAATCTTACTCCTGTTTAAAAACACTTTGATTTTACAATGCAATCCGCAATGGATTTCTTTCCCAAACCTACTATTTTCTATCTTTGGCTTTCACCAAAAATCTTTCTAACACAGCAGGATGGTTATTTCGAAGGTCTTTAATAATCATTTGCGAGGTGTATTTCATAAAAAATTGTTGAACATCTTTGGGTTGATAACCTTGTTGTATTTGCCCCCGAATTGAGGCCCGGGCAGGCAAATCAACTGTATGTGGTTGCTCACTATTATAATACCATTCATTAAGATCTTTTTTCTTTTACCAAAAACTCAAGACTAGAAACAATAATATCTTTGTATCTACCAGGCTTTAGCAAGTGCTTCTCTGTCCGACTATCCAGGCGGGCATTCTAATATGGTAGCTGTGAAATAGTCAGGATAATATTCGCTAAAATTCATAGTCGGATGTAAGAAAAACTATAATAAACGAGTATGTATTTGCCATTGAATACACCCTGCAAAGGCGTTGCCTGATTACACCTTTTTGCTAACACACGCAAAGGCAAAAATTATAGCGGGATGCTATATTTTGACAACCCATAATAAGATCTTAACGAATATTTTATCAGGTTTTAGGTTACCGGTCACAACTTGTCTGGATATTTCTTAGTTTGACAATATATTCAAAATTATACATTACAACCTAATCAAATGCAGATTAGTCACCTTTTTTCAACTATTTTTGTCTCTATTGCATTTTATGGAAGTGAATGATTTATTAATAGAACAACTAGCTCACCTTTCAAGGTTATCGTTTAAAACCGACGAAAAAGAGGGGATTAAAAAGGATCTTCAAAAGATGATCTCATTTATAGAAAAATTAAATGAAATTGATACAACCAATATTGAGCCCTTAATGTTTATGACCGAAGAGGTAAATGTGTTTAGATCGGATGAAGTTAAAGGTTCTATTTGTAGATCAGAAGGGCTACTAAATGCACCAGTAAAAGACGAGCAGTTTTTTAAAGTTCCAAAAGTGATTAGAAAATAATCAGCCACAACAATTATTTATGCAATCAATAATACACCTTGAAGATATTCTTAAAAGCTACTTTATGGGACACCACGGCATCCCTGTTCTAAAAGGTATCAATTTGGATATTTTCAAAAATGAATATGTAGCTTTAATGGGTCCTTCCGGATCTGGCAAAAGTACCCTAATGAATATATTAGGTTGCTTGGATAGTCCCACAGCAGGTCATTATTTTCTAAATGGAAAAGATGTAAGTAAGTTGACCGATAACGAACTTGCTGAAGTAAGAAATAAAAATATAGGGTTTGTATTTCAACAATTCAATCTGCTACCCAGGTTAACTGCAGCAGAGAATGTAGCATTGCCACTTGTATATGCAGGAATAAATAAGAAAGTACGGATTCAGCGTGCAAAAGATGTACTAGAAAAGGTAGGACTTGGTGACAGAAGCCACCATAGACCAAATGAGCTAAGTGGGGGACAAATGCAAAGAGTAGCAATAGCCCGTGCTTTAATTAACAATCCGGCTATCATATTGGCAGATGAACCAACCGGAAATCTGGATAGTAAAACTTCAAGAGAAGTGATGGAAATATTTGCCAAAATTCAAGATGCAGGCAATACCGTTATTCTGGTAACACACGAAGAAGAAATTGCAGCTTATGCCAAGCGAGTTGTAAGGCTACGGGATGGATTGATTGAAACCGATATTACAAAACCGGTTAGAGGTATGGTAGAAGTCTAATTGCATAATCTCCAACCTTAATTTTCTCAACTTATAATATTGAACTTTTATTCATTACCAACAATTCCTATCAAAAGCTGTTATTCACAATACACTTTTAAAATTAATTGACAAACAATGGCTTTCAAAATATATACAAAAACCGGCGATGAAGGTAAAACCTCATTAATTGGGGGAACTAAAGTGCCTAAAAGTAGTATTAGAATAGAAAGTTATGGGACAGTGGATGAATTGAATTCATTTATTGGTCTTACCGGCGATTACCTAACTGACGTTCATACAAAAGCTATTTTAAAAGAAATTCAAGACAGGTTGTTCACGATTGGGTCATCGTTGGCCTGCGATCCTGATAAAGAGCCTTTGATGAAAATACCGGATCTTAAGGAATCAGATATACTTCTTCTAGAACAAGAAATAGATAAAATGAATGAAGTCCTCCCGGAAATGAAAAATTTTATTCTTCCCGGAGGGCATCTTGGTGTTTCTACCGCTCATGTTGCAAGGTGCGTTTGTCGCAGGGCAGAAAGGATTTGTGTTGACATGAAAGAACACCAAACTTTTGTGGATCCACTTGTTATCAAATACTTAAACAGACTAAGTGATTATTTATTCGTTTTAGCACGCTATATCGGTCATATCAATGCAACCGAAGAAATTGCATGGAAACCAAGACTTAAACAATAAATAGGTCAGGAGATGTTTCCATCTTTCATGTGAATGGTTCTGTCGCTCAATGCTGCGAGCTCTTCATTGTGGGTTACTATCAAAAATGTTTGATTAAACTCTTCTCTCAATTGAATAAACAACTGATGAAGCTCTTTGGCGTTTTTGCTATCAAGGTTACCTGTAGGTTCATCAGCAAAAATGATCTTTGGGTTATTGATCAGCGCTCTTGCTATAGCCACTCTTTGCTGCTCACCACCGCTTAATTGTTGAGGTTTATTCTCAAGCCTGTCACCCAAATTGAGTGTCTGCAATAATTTTTTAGCATTTTCTTGCACCTCTCTTTTCTTCTTTCCCGCAATCCATGCTGGAATGCAAACATTTTCTAGTGCACTAAACTCTGGCAACAAATGATGAAATTGAAAAACAAAGCCAATATGTTGATTTCTAAACTTGGCAAGTGATCTCCCCTTCAATAGGTCAATGCGTTCACTTTCAAGATAGATCTCTCCCTTGTCTGCATTATCCAAAGTACCCAAAATATGGAGCAGCGTACTTTTTCCTGCCCCCGAAGAGCCCACAATACTAACAATCTCTCCTTTATTTACTTCTACATCAACACCCTTTAATACCTGAAGATTGCCGTACTGTTTATATATATTTTTTGCCAAAAGCATGTAAAAAGCCTGTTTGATAGCTGCAAACCTACATTTTACATGCATATTATGGTTAAAAATTTACGAAGAAGAAAGATGGATTTGGTTAATTCATTTATACAGTTACATTTGCAAAAATTTAAAAACGACTACAGATGTTTTGGACACTTGAATTGGCTAGCTACCTTGAAGAAGCTCCCTGGCCTGCGACCAAAGATGAACTGATAGATTATTCTATAAGATCAGGTGCACCCATTGAGGTTGTAGAAAACCTCCAGGAACTTGAAGACGAAGGAGAAGTATATGAAAGCATTGAAGACATTTGGCCGGATTATCCTAGCCAGGATGACTTTATGTTTAATGAGGACGAATATTAAGATCTAACTGAAATTGATATAAAATAAAAAACCACCTATTATCGGGTGGTTTTTTGTTGTATACAAGAATGTACTACTGTTTATGAAACCTAATAGTGTATGCCTCTGTTGATTTGGAAACTAATTTAATACTATAATTCCCGCTGGAAAGATGATTAATAAGCATCCTTTTTATTGAGGTTCCCGCTGAAATTTCTAATTTATTAACCATTACTACCCTACCAAATTGATCAACAACCTGAATATTGAATTCACTAGCTGTTGAAGTTTCGATTTTAAGATTAAGTAAATCTTTTGCAGGACAAGGGTAAACCGAAAAGTGTACACCGATATTATCAATGGCCCTTTTGACTGAAGAATATTGGAATTTACCATCCTTATCAACTATTTTTAAGCGATAATAATTAACCCCACTGAGGGGCACCCGATCAATAAAGCTGTTGGCTAGATCACTTGCATTCAGTTGACCAATTGCATAAAAGTCTTTTCCATCACTCGATCTTTGTACTTCAAAATGGCTAACATTTATTGCTTGCGCGGTCTTCCAACTAAGCAAGTTAACTGTCCCCTTTTTTAATACTGAAAAATCTATCAACTGCAAAGGCAAAACATTGCTTACTACTGAAGTTTTCTCTGTGTTGGTGTGAATAGGTTGTTCGTTGTCAAAATAAATGGATGCAAAATTCTTAATCGTATCTCCTATAACCAACGAAGATTTTGGCTTGATAATGTAGGTGAGAAATCCTCTGCTCAATGGTACATTCTTATTACTATCGACCAATTTTATATTGCTAAATATCCAATTGCATTTATATAAATCATTGATTGTTAACTGGAAATTATGACTTGTGGCAATCATTCTAAAAGTACTCCAATCCAGTTTATCATCCAGTGTATCTTTAATTAGCACATTGGAAGCTGTATCTGTTCCTGTATTCTGAAATCGTATGGTGTATTCAAGAAATTCTCCTATTGCTATTTGCGCAGTTGTAATTTTGCCATTGTGAATTTCGGATTTATCGTTTTGCGAAGAAGCATTGGTAAATGCGAAGATGAAACCAACTCCAAGCACCGCCATAAAGTGAAGCTGTTTCATAATAAATCAATTACCAAACAAATGTAACATTTCTATCAATTTGAAAGAATAATTTTTTAGGTCCTTTCATTCATGATTTTTCTCCTATATATTTACATCACTTTTGAAACATAAAACAACTTACAAATGACATCTACTAAGGCATATGCCGCTTTTAACGCAACTTCTCCATTAGCTCCCTACAACTTTGAAAGGAGGGAACTAAGACCTCATGACGTGCAAATAGAAATCGCCTTTTGTGGGGTTTGCCACTCTGACCTCCATACAGTACGTAGCGAGTGGGGTCCAACTATCTACCCATGTGTTCCCGGACATGAAATTGTGGGTCGAGTAGTGAATGTAGGCAAATCCGTTACAAAATTCAAAGTAGGCGATTTGGCCGGAGTAGGATGCCTGGTAGACTCTTGTAGAGAATGCCACAACTGCAAAGATGGCTTAGAACAGTATTGCGAAAAAGGACCTACCTTTTCATATAACAGTCCCGACCGGGTGGATGGTATAAATACGATGGGTGGATATTCAAACAATATCGTTACTGACGAGGAATTTGTCCTAAGTATTTCCGAAAAACTTTCACTACAGGGAGTTGCACCTTTACTGTGTGCTGGTATAACCACCTATTCTCCTCTTAAACACTGGAAAGTAGGCAAAGGGCATAAAGTAGGAATTGTTGGACTAGGAGGCTTAGGCCATATGGCGGTAAAATTTGCAGTATCGTTTGGTGCAGAAGTCACACTTTTTAGCACTTCGCCGGAAAAAGCACAAGATGCACAAAGATTGGGAGCGCACAAATTTGCGCTTACAACTGATCCTGAAGAATTGAAAAATTTTGGCAATTATTTCGATTTTATAATTGATACTGTTTCGGCAAAACATGATTACAATATGTATCTCCAAATGCTGAATACCAATGGGGTAATGATTTGTGTTGGCGCACCACCTACCCCAACCGAAATTTTTGGCTTCAACCTCATTTTTCAACGCAGAAGTATAGGCGGATCTTTAATTGGTGGTATTCCAGAAACTCAGGAAATGCTTGACTATTGTGCAACGCACAATATCACTTCCGACGTAGAAATCATCAACATAAATACAATAAACGAAGCGTATGAGAGAATGCTTAAAGGTGATGTGCGTTACCGTTTTGTGATAGATATGGCCACTTTGTAGCACTTGATTTATTAATAATAAAATCCAAAGAAAGAGTAAAACTATTGTCACATTTAATCCGAATGTTGAATTTGAAATATCGAATTATAAAACAATTTGAGAGCTCAGAAAACAACTGAGAAAAAAAATAATGAAAATCCGTTGTGAATATTACATTTGCATCCGGCAAGTCTTATACGACCAGCTCCTATTGAACCCCCCAGGACAGGAATGTAGCAAGGGTAAATGGTTGAGCGGTGCGATGTAAGTAACTTGCCGATTTTTTTTGCCCCAAACTAGGATTATACTCCTTTTAGGAAAATATTATTCAACCCAGCCGCTATCCGCCTTTACCTACCTACTATGGTATCCTACCAAGCCTTTCATTGGGGATTTGAGCACATTTCCTAACTCCAACTCATAACTATTGCAAAGTTCTTGCAAAACATCTCTGAAGCCAAACGCAACACTCCCAATGAAGTTGATAGGGGTAGTCCAACTTTCCCGATATTTGTGCAAGTGATAAAAGAAAAAATCATTAAGCCCATCTTCTATTATATTTTCAACCATATAATGGCCCCTGTTTTCAGTTAGAAAAATAGCGAAGCTGGCGAGGTATTTATTAGGCAAAGGCATTTTGTAGACATTTTCCAATATTTCATGTGGATTGGTTACAAATCTTGCATCAAAGCGTGACTTCAAATCTTCGTCGAATGTATTATAAAGGTAATGCTGCAACACTATTTTCCCTAAATGAGCACCACTTCCTTCATCGCCCAAAACATACCCTAGACTGGCACCGTTTTTTGATATTCGATTGCCATTATAATAGCAAGAATTAGAACCTGTACCAAGTATGCAGGCAATCCCTTTGTTAGTGCCACACAACGCCCTAGCAGCAGCTAACATATCGGTATTTACAGTCACCTTAGCTCCTTTGATTACTTTTTTCAATACACCCGCTAACATTTTTGAATTTGCAGGATTGCCCAACCCAGTTCCATAATAATGAACTTCGCCGATCTGTACATTCTTCACCTTAGGAATTAATTCTTTGATTAGCAGGTCAAAAATTGTTGTTGAATTTAAAAAATAGGGGCTAATGCCAGAAGTAACAAACGATTTTCTCTTGCCATCGGCAATTAGGCACCATTCACATTTAGTAGAGCCGGAGTCGGCAATTAGTATTGTTGGCATCTAATAAAAGTAAGCAATTGTTTAACACCAAAATATTTCGAAAATTATATTTTGTCAATTTCCTTCGTATTATTTAAATTGGTGCCTGTTTCAAAATGCATAAAATTGAATTCGGATAAGAAAGCACCTAAAATTTGTGCCGCATAAGCCATTGGTACATTTGGAAAGAGCCGTAGAATAATAGAAAAATATGTATTCCCATTTGTCCTTTCTCCAAAAATAAATGATGGTTTCAACGATTTTAGAAATACAAAGCAATTTTTATGCATTTTTGCAATTGTTAGCACAAGCTTTATTGTGCAATTTTTAAAAAAATAAACCATTTGACAATGAAATTTATTCTAATCTTAGTCGTAAATACACTTATTGCTTCATCTATCCATGCACAAAGCAGCAATTCTACTGCGCTAGATAAAAAAATCCGCTTTGGTTTTAAATTAGACGCAGGTTCATCTTGGCTAGGTCCTAAAGAAAGCTATGTGCAGAAAGATGGTAGTAAATTTTACTTTAGCTACGGTTTTGTTGCAGATTTTACACTTACTGAAAATTACATTATTGCAACTGGCTTAAATATTAGTCATGCAGGTGGTAAATTATTAATGAAAAATGGTTATGGGCTAAAAGATGACGGAGCCATCGACAATGGAAAGCCTAATGCTTATGCCATCAGTCTTCAATATTTAGAAATTCCATTTGGGCTTAAACTAAAAACAGACGCCATTAAAGGAATAAAATATTATGGTCAATTTGGCACTTACCTTGGAATTAATCTTGCGGCCCGTATGGACGCCGAAATTGACAATGTTACTTATTCAAAAGAAAAAATATCCGGCGAAGTGCCTGTAAATATGGGATTGGATTTAGGAATTGGCATTGAATATCCTTTTAACAATAAAACGTATGGTTCTTTTGGCCTTGGCTTCAGGAATGGTTTTATTGATGCTACAAAACAAAGTTCATGGCATGATGGAAAAGTGAATGTAAATGCATTCTTTCTAAGAACGGCCATTTATTTCTAGCATTGATAATGAGTTTAATTCTCTAATTTAATCTACAAAATCGAAGAAAATTTTGTACAATATTTTATTTAATTTCCACTATTATATCTAGACAATATAAACTCGTTTATTAAGAGGTTTATTTATTAATTACACCAAATGCTTTGGCGTCAAGTGCAACTTCTCCTCAATAGAAATTGTAACTAATGCCATTGATATTTTAACAAAGAATATTTTAGTTTATTCCCATTTGCTGATTTTTAATTTTTCTTTTATTTTAACACCAATTAAACTATTGTTATGAGTAATGTACTTACCAAACTTTTTGTAGAAAAAAAAGTATTGAACCAATTATTTCTATCGCTTGCTATTTTCATTGCCAGCTTTCTTTTATTCTCAAATGCAAAAGCCCAATGTACATTAACACCACCAGCAAAGGTGCCATTGGGAGCAAACCTGAATGAAGTAGCAGACTATATTCGAGACCGCCCTTTTAATGATGTGTTTAAAAGCAGTAGGATTATGAGTGGTAACATTAATCAACCATTCAATTTTACCTCTGTTTTATTAGATAACAAGGGTTGGCCTTTGCAGGATTTTGGTGTTGTTGTTATGACAGAAATGACGTCAGACATGGGTGGAACATATACTATTCAATTCAAGGGGCAAGCAACTATACAACCTGTAAGTGGCAGCAACTTTACAGTTGCGAATAAGGTATATAAAAGCAGTACAAACACTACAACTGCAGAATTAGTATACCCTGCGATTATCCCAGATGGAACATCTATGTTTATTGGGTTTACCAATACGAGATTCAATGCAACTTCAAATGGCATAAAAGATATTAAAATAATGAAACCGGGCTTGACGGTTTCTGCACCAACTTTTAGCAGCCAGTTTCTTACACACCTTTCAAGATTTGATTGCATAAGGTATATGGATTGGAGAAAAACCAATGGCAATAACGACTCCCTTTGGGGCAAAAGAACACTTAAAACTTTACCTTCTCAGCAGCAGGAAAATGGTATAGCATGGGAATATATAATAGAGTTAGCCAATACGCTTCAGAAAGATATTTGGATCAACATTCCGCACAAAGTAAACAACACTTATATCAGCAACCTAGCGAAACTATTTCGGGACAGCCTCTCTCCTAACCTAAACATTTATGTAGAATACAGCAATGAGTTGTGGAATAGCCAATTTGCTCAAACCCAATTCATCAATGAAAAATCGCTTATCGAAGGAAATACACCCGGCAGCGCAATCAACTTTGATAATGTAAATGATCAATTTACCTGGAGAATGCGGTATGTAGCAAAAAGATCTAAAACCATTAGTGACTTATTTAAAAATGTATTTGGTGCGACCGCGATTAACAATAGGGTCCGGGTTGTACTTCCACAGCAATTTGGCTTTTTTGACTTTACAGTAAGAGGAGTAGAATTTGTAAATAAATTTTATGGTTTACCAAACAGGTTCTTTTATGGGCTGGCTATTGCACCTTATTTTGCTACTAATGCATTAGATGCAATCAATGCGTCAGCTTCCACAACCCAGATATTAAATGAACTGGAATTGCAAATGAACAACATCTATCCTCCATTTAGAAATCAGATGGATGCATGGGCAGCAAGGGCAGCTTTTTTTGGTTTAAAAATGGTTGCATACGAAGGTGGACCTGATACGTTTGGACCCAACAACGTTAATTCAAAAACAAATGCGAACAGAAATGCCCGTATGAGATTTATATGCAACAAATACCTTACAAATTGGTACAGGTATGGATTTGTTTCATTGTTCAATTGGTATTTGGCCGGAGCCGCTAATTACAATGGCCCATTTGGCACTTGGGCACTAACAGAAAACTTTGAAAATTCTCAAAAGCTCAGAGCACTTGATTCTGTTCACAATGCTGCAGTTCCCGCATTTAGCGCAGGACAAGTTTCAACTGCTACCATTGACCCACGGATGTTTGCGGGCTTCGATTCACTTCAATTAGGAAATCCATTTTTTAAGCCCGGCATAGGATTTAACGAGTTTTTTGAATACCTCATCAGGGTACCTGCCGGGCAAGATGGTATTTATACACTTAATGTTGGAACTTGCGCTAATGCTACCGGACAATCCTATAGAATTCAGGTTGATAATAATACCGGAACTGTCATTTCGCCAGTGAATAACAATTTTGCTTCCTTCATTAATTTTCCTGTTAACAATATTAGCCTAAAGGAAGGTTTTCATGCCATCCGATTAACTGTTGTCGGTGGCTCAAATTTTAGGATCAACCAATTTACTTTAACACGAACTGGAAATTGTACTGGACTGTCAAAGCAACCTTTATCTGTAAATGTTGAGCCTGAGATAAGCGATTTTTCTATTTTCCCAAATCCAGCATCAAATGTAGTTC
>JANMZN010000016.1:0-5263 GCA_031383285.1 Segetibacter sp. | reverse complement strand
TTCAATTTGCAAAGATCTTCCGATGGCATTCATTTCTCAACTATTAGTAGTTTAACTGCTAATAAATCTAGGTGTGCTTTTCCATTTTTTATTGTTGATTCAAATTTCAATCCCGGAAGTGGCCGGTATTTCTATAAATTACTGGTGAGCAATATTGATGGAAAATTATACAATTCCAAAACGGTCACCTTATTCTCTAATGGAAATGGATTTGAAATCAATGGCATAAGCCCATCAGTTGTAAATGATTTGGCGGTGGTGAGTATTTCTTCGGCTCAAACTATAGAGTCCGAGTGGATGTTGTTTAACCAGTTAGGTCATGTTGTACAAAAAAGAAAGATTAGTATCAAAAAAGGGGCTTCTTCCTTTCAACTAAATACGTCGTCATTTTCTAAGGGTGTCTATTCGTTGGTCGTAGTAGGACCGGAATCGGGAAAAAGAATAATTAGGTTTTTGAAAATGTAGTGCTATACTTTCTGTCATAATAAAGAATGATCAACAAATATTTTCCTTCACATAATTTTTGATAGCCAGTAATTGATTCGTTGTATTGCAGTCTAATTTTTTAGAAATTTTAAACCTAGCAATGTTTCTTGTATTTGCCCGCTAACAAAGTTTATATAAAAAGAAAAACCACCTATTATTAATAAGTGGTTTTTTTGTCGGGATGACAAGATTTGAACTTGCGACCCCACGCCCCCCAGACGTGTACGCTACCGGACTGCGCTACATCCCGTACTTTATTTAGGTGGCAAATGTAAAAGGATTTTTACAAAATATTTTTTTTCATTTTTTCTTTTTTCATCTTTTGCAATTAAGTTTTTTTCACTTAATTGGTTTCATTTTCGATAGAATGATGCATATTCATAAAGCCGGTTTTGACATTGTAAAATTGGTCAATTCATCTGCAAGGCGGGCAACCTGTAAGTTTGTCCATCATAAACAAATAGCTCATCTATTTCAAAAGTCCAGTATTTATAAAGGGGCGATTTTTTTAAATAATCTTTTATCTGTTCTTTATTTTCTGTAGTCATCATTATCCATGACCTATAGCTTTCCATGCTTACAGCATATGAGTCTATAATTCCTTTATTGATCAGGTAATTGATATAAGTTCGGTGCGGTGGAACCAATGTCATGAACTGATCGTCCATCGAAAAGGTAATGGTTACAATAAATTTTTTGTGGTTTGTTTCTGACATTATCATTGTGGTTATATTTTCCAATCTACGATTTCATTCACCCATTCAGTTTTGAGTGGGGCGTTAATCTTTATGTAATTATCGGTGTAACCTTCCATCATCCCGTTTTTCGAATTCGCTTCAAACAACACTTTTCTCGTCTGTCCTATGTGCCTTCGGGTATGCTCACTCATTTTCATAAAACTAAGATTTCGCAATTTTTTATTTCTGTCATTTCTTATATGAATGGGCACTGCGTTTTGCATTGTAACAGCAAGCGTATTGTCTCTTTCGCTATAAGTAAATACGTGTAAATAAGAAACATCCAGTAGGTGCAAAAAGTTGAAAGTTTCTAAAAAATGTTCTTCAGTTTCACCCGGAAAGCCTACGATAACATCTACGCCAATGGCGCAATGAGGCATCAACGATTTAATTAATCTTACTTTTTCTGCATAAAGATCTCTTTTGTATCTCCGCCGCATGAGTGATAATACGGTATCGCTTCCACTCTGTAGTGGAATGTGGAAGTGGGGCATAATTTTATTGCTGTTCGCTACCAAATCAATGATCTCATTGGTCAACAAATTGGGTTCAATAGATGATATCCGGTAGCGGTCAATTCCATCAATAACTTCTAACGCCTTTAGCAAATCAAAAAAAGTTTCTCCATGTTTTTTCTCTCCATTTGGGCCTTTACCAAAATCGCCTAGGTTTACCCCTGTTAAAACAATTTCCTTTACGCCTGATTTGGCTAGTTCTTCCACATTTTTTGCCACATTACCAACTACGTCGCTACGGCTTTTTCCTCGGGCCATAGGGATGGTACAAAACGAACAATTATAATCGCAGCCATCCTGCACTTTCAAAAATGTACGGGTTCTGTCATTGATGGAAAAAGATGCATTAAAGCCGGTGACATCTTCTATTTCGCAACTGCAAATCTTTGTACTATCATTTTTAGAAAGCTCTTTTAGATGATGAGCTATATTGAATTTTTCAGCGGCACCCAATACAAGATCTACACCTTCTATTTTTGCAATTTCTTGTGGTTTCAACTGCGCATAACAGCCAGTTATTACTACAAGGCTTTCTGGTGATTTGCGCTGAATGCGACGAACAAGTTGCCTGCACTCCTTATCTGCATTATCAGTAACAGAACAGGTATTGATTACATATACATCAGCCTTGTCGTCAAAATCTTTTTTTTCGAAACCTTCATTCTCCAATAGTCTTGAAATAGTGGAGGTTTCAGAATAATTCAATTTGCAGCCAAGTGTATGAAAGGCGACTGATTTTTTTTCATCCATAGCTGTCAAAGATACAAATCGAAAGCCTTGATTTGGTGATTTGCCGGATTTTTAGAACTGTTTGGGCAAAGCTTTATTTTTTGAAACATGTGGTGGCTTTTGGCTATTTTCTTATCTTTTCGCCATGAATATGAAGAAAATCCTGCCCATTGTATTGCTTGTATTAATGGCAATTGCAGCCATAGCACTCAAACGTTGCAATAGCAATGATACGAAGCTACCGGTACCAACTATCACAAAAACCAAGTCAAAACCAACTACATCGGGTGCTGCAATACCGAAAGATGATAATCTACAACTAGATAGAAATACTACCGAGTTTTATTTTACCAAGCATGCAAGATGCAGAATGAAGTGCAGGCAAATAACTCAACAGGAAATAAAGGATATATTAGTAAATGGAACGGTTAATTACAATAAAAGCAATTTGCAGGATCCGCGTGGGGCTACCTATGCTTTAGAAGGATTTACAAAAGATAAACAGCATGTGAGGGTAATTTTTGCACCCAAACAAAGCCATTTAACTGTAGTGACCGTTATTGATATAGATGAAGACCATGATTGTAGTTGCCCGTAATTTTCAAACAACTAGCAGTAATAATACAGGCTTATTTCACCGCTTTCAATCTGGCAATAGTAGCTGTTGGATCCGCTGATCTAAAAACTGTATTTCCCGCCACCAATACATCTGCTCCGGCGTGAACAATTGAAGCTGCATTCTCAAGGGTTACTCCACCATCTATTTCGATGTAGGTTGTCAATCCCTTCTCATCAATCATCTTTTTTACCTGCTTTATTTTTTCTAAGGTATATTGAATAAATTTTTGCCCGCCAAAACCCGGATTTACGCTCATTAATAAAACAACATCTACATCCTGTATAATATCGCTTAATAAGGAAATAGGTGTATGAGGGTTCAACGCAACTCCTGCTTTCATTCCAAGACTTTTTATTTGCTGAATATTACGATGCAAATGGTTGCAGGCTTCAATATGCACAGACAAGATATCCGCCCCTGCATTCTTAAATGCTTCGGCATATTTTTCAGGTTCTTCAATCATCAAATGGACATCACATACTTTGCTAGTGGCTTTTCGGATATGCTCAATGATGGGTAGCCCAAAACTGATGTTGGGTACAAAGCGACCATCCATTACATCCAGGTGAAACCATTCTGCTTCACTGTCGTTTAGCATGGCGCAATCTTTTCCGAGATGTAAAAAATCAGCACTTAATAAGGAAGGGGCTATAATTGGCATTGTATGCGTTTAATGTTATCTATTAAATGAATTGCTTTTAACAATTTCAAATCTGGGGTGAAAGTATTTATTTTTTGGCTTCCAATCTAATGATAGCCGCTGAGGCTACTTTTTGTTCTTTGTCCAATGCCAACGAACGTTTATAATTTAATAAAGCGTCTTCGCTTTTTCCTGTGGCTTCATTGCATTTTGCTTTCCAATAGTAAGCATCTGCATATTGATTGTTGATGGTTGTAGCTGTTTCAAAGACCTTTAATGCTTCTGTGTAATTTTTTGTATCATAATAGATAAACCCTTTTTCCATATAGGCTTCCATCAATGTATAATTGTCATTGATGGCAAGGTCAAATAGCTGCAAAGCTTTTTTGCTTTTTCCTGTTCTTGCAAAAAAAACGCCTGCAATAAAATTGCAGTTGGCATCTGTTTCTTTGCCCATCGACATACTGACAATGTTGGCACAAATTCTAAGTGCTTGCGGATTGCTGTTTTCTGCTAAGATGTTTGCCAGATACAATTGGTTGGCAGCAGAAGGATACAATTTTACCGCATTCTCATAACTTCGAATGGCTTCTGCAGTGTCTTTGTTGTATTCGTGTAGCGTTCCTTTTCTTTGCCAAAGCTCATTGTTGAGGCTGTCTTTCATCAGTAGCGTATCAAGATGGTCAATTGCTTTGTCATACAATTTCAAACTATCAAGCGCATCTACAAATTGCAAGCGAACAGGGCTGCTGTCTTTTTGCAATGCAATTTGTTTAGAAAAACTATCTACCACTTGTTGGTTAGTTACTATTGTTTTTTTTTCTTCTTTACATGCATTCAATAAAAGCAACAGCAATAGAGGATATAATCTCATGCAACAAAAATAATGGAGTTCATAACAGGATATGTAAAGCTATTCTTAATAAATAGAAATTACTCAGCATAAAGGTCAAGCAAACCGTCGGGCAATGTTACGTGGACTTCCCTTTTCTTTTGGTCAATTTTTTGAAGCGTCTCCTGGTGTAGTGGAATAAGTGCTTCATTGTTCAAGTAGATAATTTTGCATAAGACTTGCATGGGCTGTTCGATTACCTCTATAACTTCTCCAATTTTTTTGCCATCGTTCACCATCATAAAACCCAATAGCGAGATAGGGGATGACTTAGCTGCATATTTATCAAAGTCGGCTTTTAAAAGCCATACTTCTTTTTGGGTCAGCCGTTTTGCACTTTCTTTTGTATCGAAACCCTCAATTTTCAGCAATGCTTCTTGTTGGGTTTTCATGGTGGTGCCTTCAATAAAATACGGAAGAAAAGAGTCTTTCTTTTCTTCAATGAAAATGGTTTGAAGGCCTTTCAGGTCAGTTTTATCACCCAATGCATGTTTCAAAACAACTTCTCCTGTCAAACCATGTGTGCCAGCAATTTTACCTATGCTGAAATAATCTTTCATTCCTAATTCAAGTTTATATTCTAAAAAAAGAAAATCCCCGGCTTTTGCCAGGGACTTCAAAATTATACCATTTACTTAATTAAGC
>JANMZN010000556.1:0-9195 GCA_031383285.1 Segetibacter sp. | reverse complement strand
ATGAAAATGCTGAGCACTATAGCCCAAAGCTTAAAGTTCATAAACCGGAAACACTTGGCGTTATCAAAGGGAAACCTGCACTAAGGGCTTGGTGGGAAGATGCATTTCAACGCTTGCCAAATCTGCGCTACGAGGTATTATTTCTTACTGCAGAAGATGACCGAATTTTTATGGAATACATTCGACAAACACCCGGTGAAGTTGATTTAAGAGTAGGTGAAGTACTAACTATAAAAGATGGGAAAATTATTTCATCTAGGGTTTATCATTCTTAAAAAACTAATCAGAAAGTAAGTGATCAATTGAAATATAAAGTTCTTCAACTTTTTTCCTAGCCCATGGTGTTTTTCGCAGAAACGTTAAGCTGGATTTGATACCCGGATTGCTGTTGAAGCAATTGATTCGGATCAACTGTCCCAATTGTTCCCAACCAAAATGGTTAACCAATTCATTTAGGATAAACGCTAATGTTTTGCCATGTAGAGGGTCGTTTGATGGTGCCATGGTTGATTAAATAAAACTTTGTGCTTGATTTGTCAATGTAAAAATAAATTAAATTAGCCTATATGTCATCCTCTTCAACTTTCCAATTTGATTGCAATTTTTCAAAATCAGTTCTTTGAAATACCTACATTTTGCTAATCAAACCCAATCGCCTTAATACAACTTCAATAGCACTTTCCGGGTGCAACCATTGAATATCGTTATCTTTTTTAAACCAAGTCATTTGTCTTTTTGCATAATGTCTAGTATTAGTTTTTATATGGGCAATGGCTTCATCCAGCCTTATTTTATCATCCAAATAATCAAATATTTCTGAATAACCCACAGTTTGTAATGCATTTAAGTGCTTATGCCCATGTAACGATTTTACTTCATCAACCAAGCCCTGCTGAATCATCACATCAACCCGCTCATTTATTCGTTGATAAAGTTGTTCGCGGGGTAGCTCAAGCCCTATTTTTATAATATTAAATGGCCTTTCGTGTTGAATGCCACTTCTAAAAGCGATAATTGATTGACCGGTAGAAAGCAACACTTCCAAAGCCCGCATGAGCCGCTGAGGATTTTGTTGTTCTGCAACCGCCCAAAAATCAGGATCTTTCATTGACAGCTCAAACTGCAAATATTCCATACCGTGTTGGGCATAATTTTCAGCAATCTGTTTTCTGATAGCGGGATCAATTGTAGGAATGTTGTCTAAGCCCTGGCAAAAAGCTTTGATGTACAAACCTGTACCACCCACCAATACCACCACACTATTTGAAAGAAATATCGTTGATGCTGCATTCAAAGCATACTGCTCAAATACGACTGCATTTAGGTCGTCAGTTATACTGTGAGAATTGATGAAATAATGATGAACAGCCTGCAACTCTGCGATTGTAGGTTTGGCAACGCCTATATTGAGTTCTGAGAAACACTGCCGGGAATCGGAGGATATAATGTCCGTCTGTAAGGTCTTCGCTAACTCAATAGCAAAAGAAGTTTTGCCAACTGCTGTTGGACCGCAAACAATGATGACAGTATTCTTATGCAAACAATCAATTGATTTTTGAAACTAAGCAAGCTGATTAATAGTCTTCTTCTTCTTGGCCAACAACATCTTCAGAATCAGATTCGCCATCATCAGAATCATCATCAGATGCCGTATCGCTAACGCCTTCACTTCCGAAACCTTCTGCACCTGCACTGAGGTCGTACTTTTCTTCAATATCCAGGAATTTGTCTCCCAACAAACTTTTTGTTCCATATTGTGGCGGCGCTATCCCTTCTATTCGAGAGACAGATGGGTAGGTTGTTTTAGCACTTTCTTCTTTGCTTACATTAATTAGCTCAACCAAAAATGACCAGTTTTTAGCAAAGTCATATACAAAAATGAACTTTTGGTTGGGATCCTTTATCTCAGATCCAATACTTGTCTCAGACATGATTAGCGGTTCTGCCTGGTAAAGCTTATCATATTTCTCTAAGGTAATCTCTCTGCCACGCTGCCAACTATCATTGCTACGATAAAAAGTTGCCTGGTGTTTATTATCAAACTCATAGGCTTTTAATATCGCCTGGTGTAGATCGGCAAAAGTTTGCAGATGCTTAATCACGATATCGCGATATACGCTTTCATCTTCCTCGTAGTATGCCCGGAATTTTAATACTGCCATTGCCTCTCTTTATTTGAAGTTGATAAAGCTAATTTGTTTGTTTTAAACTTGTTCAATTTTTTATGGTTGTACACAACTATTTCATAGAAAAACCGATACTAACACCTTAAAACCCTATGCTTTTTGTCCACTTACATTTAATATTGGAACCAATCCTAAAGAAGCCCCTTTCTCTAGCATATAAATATAAGCAGCATGATAATCATTTGGTATAACGCCGTCTAACATTGCTTCCCGGATAGCATCTTTTATAATACCAACATTTTTTCCAGGCGACAAACCAAAAGTAACCATGATGATTTCCCCGGTTATCGGTGGCTGCCAATTGCGCATTTTATCGCTCTCTTCTACCTCGATCATTCGTTGTTTTACCAACTCAAAATTGGCTAGAAATTTTTTTACTTTCAACTTATTTTTACTAGTAATGTCTGCATTACATAAAGTCATCAGGTCGTCAATATGCTCGCCTGCATCAAACAACAACCTGCGAATGGCACTGTCAGTTATGCTTTCTTTGGTAAGGCTAATTGGCCGAAGGTGCAGTTCTACCAATTTTTGAACATACTTCATCTTTTCATTGAGCGGCAGCTTCAGTTTCATAAATATTTTAGGAACCATTCGTGCACCTACTACTTCATGTCCATGAAATGTCCATCCATGACCTTCTTCAAACCTTTTGGTTGGAGGCTTGCCTATATCGTGCAGCAAAGCAGCCCAACGTAGCCACAAATCTTTGGTTTGTAGGGAGATATTGTCAATTACCTGGAGTGTATGATAAAAATTGTCTTTATGCCCTTTGCCATCTATGTATTCTGCACCTTTCAGTGCTATCATTTCAGGAAAAATGACCTGCAAAAGGCCTGAAATATGCAGCAGTTCCCAACCTACCGAGGGTTCTAGGCTTAGCATTATTTTATTCAATTCATCAGTAATCCGCTCCTGCGAAATGATCTTAATTCTTTCCTTGTTTTCGCTTATGGATTTAAAGGTACTTTCTTCAAATTCAAAACCCAATTGTGTAGCAAACCTTATAGCACGCATCATTCTGAGCGGATCATCAATAAAAGTTTGGTCGGGCTTTAGTGGAGTCCGAATGATTTTGGCTTCTATATCTCCTATCCCATTAAAAGGATCAACCAAAGAACCGTAATCAACTTCATTGAGGCTGATTGCCAATGCATTGATAGTGAAGTCACGCCGGTTTTGATCATCGGCTAAGGTACCTTTCTCAACTGCCGGTTTACGACTATCAGATCGATAACTTTCTTTTCTGGCACCTACAAATTCAATTTCAAGGTCATCAGTTTTGAGATGAGCCGTTCCAAAATTTTTAAAAAATGATACGGAAGGAGATGGAGAAAATCGTTCTGCAACTTTTTGGGCAAGCAATATGCCGTCACCTAAGCACACAATATCAAGGTCTTTTGTAGGCCTTCCAATGATTTTGTCTCTTACAAAACCGCCAACCAAAAAGACGGGCATTTGCAAATCAGCCGCTGCTTTTGATATTTTCTTTAATATGAGTAGCTCTTTGTTGCTGCAATCAATGTACATCGCAGCAAAGATAATAGTTTATAGATGTGGTGCTGAAGGAGCTTAAGGAAAGAAAAGGTGGAAAAATTGATTACAACCTAAATAAGTAAAAAACCAGAAGCCTATTCGAATTCCAGTTCGTTTTGGTTATTTTCCCAGCTAAAATGCCTTTTCAAGAAGGCGTTTGCTGAATCTGTCAAGTTTTTGATAGAAGCAGAAGATTCTTCATTACCATTTTCTTCTATTCCTAAAACATCCAATAATTCTCTGAATAAAGACAATTTTTCGTGCGGAATAGAAAGCGTAACCTGTGGCATTGTGTATTAGTTTGAGTATAAAGATGCAAAATTATTTCTTGAATAAAAAGCAAAAAGCATTAAAATTCTTTTATTAAACGAAATTGTACTTTTACTTATTGCCTAATATTAACAACGTGCCCATTTACCCATTTAATAATTGAAGAACTTCTTGCTACTTTAGTGTCACTCTGCCTAAAATGAACAACATAATCAACCCCGTTCTTTAAAGTATCCTTAATTTCTTTAAAATGTTGAGGCGAAGGTTGCCCATGAAAATTGGCTGATGTTGAAACTATGGGCTTTTTAAACCTTTTCAACAAATGACGGCAAAAATCTTCCTTTACCACTCTTATTGCTATGCTACCATCTTCGTTCAAAACGCTATCAGCTACACCCAAACCATGTTCATAAACAACGGTTGTTGGGTTTTCAAATCCTTCAAGAAAGGGGAAAATTTCAAGATCCGGCGCTGCAATGTATCGGATAAGGTCTCTTTCCGATGGAAGCAGCACAATTAATCCTTTATTGATTGGTTTACCTTTCAATGCTATCAACCGCTCAACCGCTTCATTATTGGTAGCATCGCAGCCCAGACCCCACAAGGTATCTGTAGGATATAAAATAATTCCACCCGCTTGCAATTGGATAAGACATTGCTCTATATCTTCTTCAAAACCTACCATAAATTTTTATAAACTGACATTACACTGTCAGCACATTTTTGTTGAGAGAATTGTTGTGCATGATGCAAGCCTTTGTCTTTCATTGTGGCAGCAAATTCCGGATCGTTATATATTTTTTTCATCCCTTCAGCTATCTCCTCCGCATTTGCAGGATTTACATAGTAAGCCCCATCACCTCCTGCCTCGGGCAGGCATGAAATATTTGAAGTTATGACAGGTAACCTGCTCCACAAAGCTTCCAATACAGGAATTCCAAACCCTTCAAAAAAAGAAGGGTAAATCATAGCAGTTGCACATTGATAAATGGCTGGAAAATCTGCAGCTGTTTTAAAGGATACTGAAGATTTTGCTTCTTTATTATCAGACAAAAAGATAACCTTGCGTTCCAATCCATGTTGCCTGACAAAATCCTTAACCTGCTGTTTGTACTTATTACCATCCCCAATTACAACCAATGGAATATCTACTTCTTGTCCCAAAATTAAAAGTGCCTTGCAAATATTTAAAAGATTTTTTCTTTCTATGATTGAGCCAACATACAAAAAGTAGTTTTCGGGCAAATGATAAAATTGCCTGACTCTATTTTTCTCGTCTGCACTTACTTCATGGCAAAAAAATGCATTGCAACTTTGGTAACAAACACTAATCTTCTCTTCAGAAATGCCATAAATATCAATAATGTCCTTCTTGGTTTGTTCACTTATAGCTATTACTTTAGTTGCATGTTCACATGCATACCTGAATTTTCTTGAATAAATTTTTACATCTATCGGATTGTATTGTTCAGGATAACGTTCATGAATTAGATCGTGAATTGTAACAACGCTTTTAATATTTGTTTTATCTATGCCAACAGGTATCTCATGACTAAGTCCGTGATAAAGGTCAATGTTGTATTTATCCAATTCCTTTTTTACCCAACTGCTTCGCCATGCTCCCGGAAAAATTTTTTCTAGTAAATTTTGGGGTCTGATTTCATGAATATTATCACCGGTCAAAGCAAAACGCTCAGATTTCTTAGTATTAAACAAATAATATTGGTGATCAGGATAATACAAAGCCAAAGAACTGATCAATGTCCGGCTATAATGACCCAGGCCAGTTCCATTGTGAAAAGCTCTTTTAGCGTCAAAACCAATATTCATACTTATTTTTTCAATTAACTTATGCGCAATTTAGCAGATTAATCTTTCCACTTTAAGATTCTATGCAACAAGAAAATCTTTGTATTGACTTATTTTCACATTAAAATTGCAAGGCAAAGAAAAGACTAATTCTAATTTTGCTTCGAAAGATCATTTTTTTCAAATGAAATCTGGAATCATCGAAATTTATTTAAAGAAGAATCATTCAATTATTTGGTTTTGAAAATAACATGAATAAAGTACTTATTTTAATATTGATCATTTCGTATGCGACTAATGGCATTTGCCAAATACCACAAAAAGGATTTGACCCTGAAATAGCAGCTACATTTGACTTGCTCAATAACAAACCATTTGCTGAGATACAATTGGAAGATACAAGCGGAAAAATGTTTCATACTTCGTCGTTGTTAGGAAAAACTATTTATGTAGATTTTTGGTTTACAGGTTGCGCACCTTGTGTAAAAGAGATACCATTTGCAAAAGCATTGTTCCAATTCTTTGCGGATAGCAGCGACATCGTTTTCCTAAGCATTTGCATTCAAAACAAAGAAAAAAAGGAAGATTGGAAAAAAATGGTATGCGAAAAAGAGATGCCCGGCATTCAATTGTTCTATTCACTAAACAGTCCTCAAAAGATCAGTTTACCAAGAGAATTCAAAATAACCTACCCTACCTACTTATTGGTAAACAAAGACATGAAGGTAATAGGATACGATGCCCCACGACCATCAGAGGAAGGATGGGCACATTGGGCAATAGCTCAGGCAAACAGGGGAATATATCTATCCGCATCTTATAAAGCATTTGTTGAGGGTGATACGGAGGTAATAAAATTTGCCACAGATAACAAAGAAAAAATAACTGCTTACAGACCGACTTTGCCTTAAGGAATGAATGATCTTTATGGTCTTAATTTCAATCCCTTAATTTCGCCAATTAATTGATAACAATATGGAACTACAATCCTTAATAGAAGAATCATTTGCCAATAGAGATTTACTAAAAAACCAACAATATGAGCAGGCAGTAAGGTCAGTAATAGAAGAAGTTGACAAGGGCCGATTGCGTGTAGCTTCGCCCACAGAAAACGGATGGGTAGTAAATGAATGGGTGAAGCAGGCTATTCTCATGTATTTTGGTATTCAACAGATGGAGACTTTCATTTTACCTCCATTTGAATTTTATGATAAAATGAAATTGAAGAGTAATTACAAAGATCTTGGCGTTCGGGCTGTACCTCATGCTGTTGCCCGATACGGTGCATTCCTGGGCAGAAATGTAGTATTGATGCCGAGTTATGTAAACATTGGTGCATTTGTAGATGAAGGAACCATGGTAGATACATGGGCAACTGTAGGAAGTTGTGCCCAAATTGGCAAAGGTGTTCACCTGAGTGGCGGCGTAGGCATAGGAGGCGTATTAGAACCACTGCAAGCCTCCCCGGTTATAGTAGAAGACGGATGTTTTTTGGGAAGCAGGAGTATTGTAGTTGAAGGGGTCATTCTTGAAAAAGAAGTAGTGTTGGGAGCCAATGTTGTATTAACACAATCTACCAAAATCATAGACGTCAGCGGACCGGAACCAATAGAATACAAAGGACGTGTACCCTCAAGAAGCGTTGTTATTCCAGGTAGTTATAACAAACAATTTCCGGCAGGGGCATACAACGTGAGTTGTGCTTTGATCATTGGCAAACGAAAACCAAGTACAGATTTAAAAACCAGCCTTAATGATGCATTGAGGGATTTTAATGTTGCGGTGTAGTGGCGTTCAAGTTTGAGGATTTAAGCTTGAGGTTTGATGTTTTTAGCTTGAGATGGCAACTTGTCGATTTGAAATATCTATTTGGTAAGGCAACATTGGGAAGAACAACTATATAAATTTGAAATGACTATTCATATTTCGCTGTATTTGTCATTGCTAAAAATTCGATTAAATTTATTCATTATTACCAGTTGAACCAACACAAACATAAATTATCATTAGCCGGTTTTTTCATCACTTTATTCGGGGCTTTATTTTTTTCTACCAAAGCCATTATTGTAAAATCTGCTTTCAGAGATATTCATACGGATGCCCTTACCCTTTTGACTTTAAGAATGGTTTTCTCCTTACCATTTTACCTGATGGCAGCTTTTTTCATTAGCAAGAAAAAAGACAATAATCCGATGACTATTAAACAATGGATTGGAGTAAGCATGGTCGGCCTTACAGGCTATTATATTTCTAGTCTTTGCGACTTTATTGGTCTTCAATTTATTACCGCCGGGCTGGAGAGGTTGATTCTATTTCTATATCCTACGCTGGTGCTTTTAATCAATGCTTATTTCTTTGGGCAAAAGGTAAACTTGCTCCAAAAAACTGCACTACTGCTCACCTACTTAGGTATAGGGATTGCATTTTATGGCGAACTCCACATAGAGGGGCATAATTCAGATTTTTACTACGGCAGCTTTATGGTTTTTCTTTGTGCAGTTACCTATTCTATCTACATTACTTTTTCCGGCCGAATTGTTCCACTGATTGGTGCAGGAAAGTTTACTGCTTATGCAATGCTAGCTGCAACGATTGGCATTTTTCTTCATTTCTCTATAGCAGGAAATTTCAATACCCTTAATACGGGAAAAGGTTTATGGTGGTATGGATTGTTGCTTGCGCTTATAGCTACAGTCATTCCTTCCTTTATGTTGTCTTTTGGCTTAAAAAAAATTGGGTCAAACAATGTTGCAATTGTATCAGCAATTGGTCCGGTTTCTACGATATTGCAAGGTCATTTTATTTTGGGCGAGCCCTTATTTGCAGAGCAGATCGCAGGTACATTTTTGGTTATAGCCGGCGTGGTTTTGATTGGATGGAAAAGAGAACAAACGCTTTAGAATGATCGGGCTAATTTCAATCTTTTCATTCATTGCCTTTCTTTATATTTGCTATCTATCCTTATAATTTGCCCGGGTGGCGAAATTGGTAGACGCACTGCCTTCAGGTGGCAGCGTTCGAAAGGATGTGCTGGTTCGAATCCAGTCCCGGGCACTGAGAAGGAGCAATTTTTATTGTTCCTTCTTATATAATATTTTAACCATTGATTTTGCTCTATACAATGATTGAGGATATAGGTCTTGCCTTTGCTATTTTTAATCCTCATCAATTTTCCATACTCTGATACATTATTACCAACCCCATTTCAATATCCCCCCTTCTGTTTAATATTTATCTTCCCTCCTAAACATTAATCTCCACAATAAAAAATAAAATAAACTTCTTTTAAATATATATAGCTATATTAGCATTAGCAACATGTGGAAACATGATGATTTATATTTTCATTAAAAAAAGTTTAACCAATTTTCGTATTTAATTAATACCATAAAAC
>JANMZN010000521.1:0-1519 GCA_031383285.1 Segetibacter sp. | reverse complement strand
GCATTTTAAATGAAACGTATGACGGAATTAGAATTGCAAATACAAGAATTGACCAGGCAGCTTGCCGACCTTCGCACCCGGCATGTATTCATGAAGCAGGATATGAAGACTATTGAAAGGCGATTGGAACAATTAAGTTTTTCAACTACCAAAGTCATCGAACAACCTGATACAATAGTGCTCTCAAATGTAGTAGAAGTTCCTGTTGAGGAACCAATCATTGAGCCAAAACCTTACATCCAACAAGTACAAGAGCGGATACAGCAGGATAAAGCAATTCCTGCTACTGAGCGAAGAACAAATAAACAAATAGAAGATTTTATTGGAACAAATGTGATCAGTAAAGTGGGTATTCTTATTACCATCATCGGTGTATTTATTGGTGCAAAGTATGCCATTGACAAAGATCTGATTAGCCCAGCTATGCGCATCGTGACGGGTTATCTTTGCGGCGGGGTACTACTATTTATTGCACTTCGGTTAAAGGAAAAATACCTTTCCTTCAGTGCTGTATTGGTTGGTGGAGGTTTGGCAGTCACTTACTTTATTACCTATATAGCCTTTAGTTTTTACCAGTTATTTCCACAAATACCAGCATTCATGATCATGTTGGTCACTACAGTAGCGGCAGTTGCTTTTGCGTTGTGGTACAATCAAAAAATCATTGCATTGTTGGGACAAGTAGCAGCTTATGCTATTCCTTTTTTGTTAAGCAACAATAGTCATAATGTAATGGCATTGTTCACCTATATTTCTATTATCAATCTTGGACTAATTTTCCTTTCTTTTAAGCGGGAATGGAAAACGATTTATCATATTGCATTTGGGATAACCTGGCTAATTTACATTTTTTGGGTAGCCGATGAAAGCGATTTGAAAGGTCATTTTACACAGGGTCTCCTATTTATCAGTATCAACTTCCTTACTTTTTATGCTTCATTTCTAGCATTCAAAATTGTTCGCAAAGAATTGTATAAACTAGGTGAGATAGCCTTGCTGCTTTCGAATGCGTTGCTGTATTTTTTTGTTGGTTATTACCTGATAAATGAAACGCATTCGAATGTTCATCTGCTGACCTATTTCACCTTGGGAAATGCTGCTATTCATTTTCTTGTAGGCCTGTTCATTTTTAGACTGAGTCTTGTAGACAAAACCGTTAGTCAGTTTATTGCCGGGCTTGGATTGCTGTTTGTTACCATTGCTATTCCTATAGAGTTGGATGGCAATTGGGTTACACTACTTTGGACTACTGAAGCAGTGATCGTTTTCCTTGTGGGTTTCAAAAATGAAAGGAAGTTATATCTTGATTTGTCTATTCCATTGATTCTTGTGGCTTGCATCAGTTTGGTGCAGGATTGGTTTCAGATGTATCCTTATTTGATGAGTGATCAAGTTTTGCCTTCAAATGTTGTCCGCCCATTTTTTCATCTCAATTTTTGGTTGGCAATTTCAGCATGTATAGGATTTGGGATAATTTCTTATCAATCAAGCAGAAAGGGAAGTGCCGGCAATAGGGGTA
>JANMZN010000453.1:0-2500 GCA_031383285.1 Segetibacter sp. | reverse complement strand
GAAACTTTTTGTAGCCGGTCTTCCAAACGATTTTGATGAAACAGATTTTAGAGAGATGTTTGAATTGTATGGTGATATTACATCGGCAAAATTGATTATGGATAGAGAAACAGGAAAAAGTAAAGCATTCGGTTTCATTGAAATGCCCGATTCTGCACAGGCGCTGGAAACAATAGAAGCGTTAAACGGAGCCTCTATAAAAGGAAAGAAGTTATCTGTTCAACAAGCAGAAGAAAGGCCACCGGGTGGAGGTGGTGCCAATAGATCAAACAACAGATCTTTCAACAGAGATAACAATGATGACAATAGGTTTAATAGAAGGTAGGTATCCAATTATAATTTATTGAAGCTCCTTTTTGGAGCTTTTTTATTTGTCATTTTGTCTTTGCTAATAAAGCAATTTTATATTTTAATAGAAAAGTATTACCAAAATTCATATCTCCCTTTGTTTGCCAATAACCAATTTCTTATGAAAAGAATGTGTTCTTTGGTAACATTGTAATCATCCATATAATTTACAGGTTGATTAGTAGGTTGAACCTTTTGGTAGCCTTCTATAAAATCTTTGTTTTTAATTACGGTCAATAAGTTTGGTACCAGGCCTGCCGATTGATATCGAACAACAGCATTCGGATCATTTCTTACTTCCGACGCCTGCTGATAGGTATGGGTGGTGTCCATCCAATCGGCCATCAATGCCATGCTTTCCTGGGTTTCTATGATCGTTTCCAATGCAGTAGCATCCTTTACCATTTCTTCTGAAATCCATATTCTGCGTTTTACATATTCCTGGTGCCGCTTCAACACTTTTGCTAAGTACTCAGCCTCTCCTAGGCCAGCCAACGCTATTTCTGCTGTTTCAACATCGAATGGCGGCTTATAGCCGGATTTCATTTCGCGTTTAATTATCGGGATAGCCTCCTTAATATTGGCTAAGGAAACAAAGAATAAAATCTCATCCTGAACAGGTGCTTCTTTAATCTCCTGTTCCTTTACACTTTTAAAAATGTTAACCGCACTATCATACATTCTCCTATAAACTGAGTCGTAAACAACCCGATATTTAATGGAAACTTTCTTTGCCTGTTCCTTGGCAAAATTCTCAGCTACTTTTTTAGGAACATCTTTTGATATTACCTGAGCAGCCAACTGCTTTTTATAAACAGAATCATACACTATTTTTTCGCGATCTTTAATCCCTTTTGCTGTGGTTAAAATCCAATCCAAATAAAGACGTTCAAAGTGCTCTTTATATCCACGGTCAAGTTTGGAACGTATTTCCTGAGGTGTCCAATCTCTTTTTAGGAGTTGTAAAAGTTTGTTTTTAATATCTGTCGTTAGGTTTAATCCAGGTCTTAAACCACCTGCCGAAATTCGCTGCATGGAATCAGTATGGTATCTCGAAAGCGCCTTCAATAATAGTGTAGAATCGTAATATTTTCTTTTTGGAAAAGATTGACTAAAAACGCAAAAAGGGATCATGAATAAAATGACCAGTTTACAGTATTTCATTATTGTTTCTGCTTTGATATGGATAGTATTTCTTCTCTTCGAAATATTTTGATATATGCTTCCATATCAAAATATGGCCTTGTATTATCTATCGCTCCATTAATCTTTTTCATCATTTTTATTTTCATTTATTGGTAAAGGAACCATTCGTCCTCCATCGTTTCCTCTATCACCTTTTTCGTGATATTCTGCATCTCCATTTACATTCCAAACATTGTACAATGCTGATCCGGCATGAATGTTTTTTGCAGCTAGAATGGCCGTCATCATACTATGATCCTGGTTGTTGTATTTATGCATTCCATTTCTCCCTACAAGATACAAGCCCGGGTATTGCTCCAATTCTTTTCTTACAATATTAATGTGCTTTTTATAGCGCTTGTCATATACAGGATATGCTTTGGGCTGTCTTACAACACACCCATCTTCAACTGCTGAAGCCACTCCAAGTCCTATTTGTTCCAGTTCTCTTTTACCCAATTCAATCAATTCAGCATCGCTGCAATTCCACATTCCATCACCCTCAAAACAGAAATATTCCAAACCAAAACAAACCATCGTTTCATCAGGAACCATATACGGACTCCAGGATTTAAAATTCTGAATCCTTCCTACTTTTACTGAAGGATCATGTATGTATATCCAATTGTCATTGAATGTATGGGTGTCTTTCATAATCAGCACCACAGTTAGAAAATCCCGGTAACCTAAATTATTGGCTGCATCTAATGTCTCATCAGAAACATTTGTAGCTAAATTTCTTACCAGATCCCGCAATGGAGCTGACGAAATCACGAAGTCAAAATAGTCAGATGTAGAACCATTGTCCATCACATCTTGCCATTTATCATCTTGAAAAGCTAATCCTGTTACACCATTTCCCATTTGTAATATGCCGCCCAACTCTTTAATTTTTTTAGCACAGGCATCCCACATCATTCCAGGCCCATACTTAGGATAGCGGAAAGTATCTATCAATGTTTTGATG
>JANMZN010000449.1:0-3324 GCA_031383285.1 Segetibacter sp. | reverse complement strand
TTACGTTAACCAAGTATTTGGATCATTAGAAAGCAATAGAATTACAACAGGGCTACTTTCAGATTATGGTTTTGATTTTACCGACCCTAAAATTTATAATGGCTCTGTATTAGTGGATAGTACACTAATGGAGCAAGGCATATATTCTGAGTTATACAAAACCATTTTTACCAGTAAGTTTAATAACAATACTGGTACATTACGACACCCTTCTATACATGATAGCCTCTGTTATATTGCCCGACAAAAGGAAGTAATTACACTAAGTGGTTTGCTGTTTAAATACAACGCCATTGACCCCAACGCACAAGCAAATGGGAAAATGCAAACAGTTAACGGGCAATTGAAAGATGTATATGTAAATAGTGTTTGGCAAAACCCTTATCAGGAGTTTAATACCATGGCCATTAGCCCAAGTACTATTAATTACAACCTTACTTATTGCAGTGTGGTGTTACCATCAAATTTATTTTTAAGCAACCGAAGCAGTGAAATTAGCAGCATATAGTTTGATGCAGCCGATGGGTTGGGCTATAGAACCATACTGTATAATACACCTGTAAATTTAAATTACGCTGATACAGGTTGGAAACGCTGGATATTTAAAGTAACACTTACCAGTGGACAACAGTTGTTTTCTCATAGCAAAGTTCACTTTAGTAACACAAGCAATGTGGCTGGTAGCGGTGGCGCAGTAGCAAGAGGTGTACCGGATAGAAGAAGAACCATCACAGCAACCGAAGCTTTCAATGGCGTATTTGGAGTTGCTGATATTGTAATATCTTACAGAACAAACAACATAAACGACCAAGTATTAAGAAGACCATTAATCGTTGCAGAAGGGTTAGATCCAGGCTGGATAACAAGTCCGGAAGAACCAGAAGGTGAAAATACCTTTGCTGGATTCATTGGAAGTGTTAGAAATAGTCAAAGCGACAACTTAAGAAATCTAATAAGCGGTAATCCGCTTGTAGCAGGTACACCAAGTGATTACGATTTAGTTTATGTAAACTGGCGTAACGGCACAGATTTTTTACAAAGAAATGAATTAGCATTGGAAGCAGTGATACGATGGGTAAATGCAAACAAGCAACCAGATTTAGTAACCGGATTAATAAACCCCAATGTAGTGCTTGGCAGCAGCATGGGTGGGGTAATAGCTCGTATGGCATTGGGCCGTATGGACAGAGGCGGTGGACAAAACGGAGGTGGTGGCTTTGCTGCTCACCAAACAAGGCTGTATGTGAGTTTAGATGCGCCACATCAGGGGGCAAATGTACCATTGGGCTACCAGGCGGCAGCACGCCATGCCACCCGTATGTATATAAGCACAGGCCCTGTTGCTGCAATTGTGGAAATTGTTCAGCTTATAAGAAATGGCCCAAGCCCTTTATTAATTTTATTGCTTGCAGACCAGCCGGCATCAAGGCAAATGCTTACCAACAGGATTGACCTGTTTTATAATCCTGCAAATACCACCAACCAACAATTTCTACAAGAGCTACGAACACAATGGGCTTATCCAAACCCCACCAATAATCCAGCAAATACAAGAAACATTGCAATAAGTAACGGCAGCGAATGTGCCATCGACCAGGAGTTTGCAACCGGCTCTACTTTATTGTACCATTATCGCAGTACTAAAACACGATTTATTGGCGACCTTATTTTTATGGTGGCTGGTGCAGGTTTACAGGCTTTAAATGTTTCACCCTCTATTACAATCCCTTTAATGATTCCAGGTAGCAATAAATTTGAACTTACTGTTGATATAAAATCACTAGCCAATGGCGGCGGTAATACAGTTTATTATGGAAATATTAAGCTTACAAAAAAAGTGTTATGGTTAGTGCCTGTGAATATCAATATTGCTAATAAGACGTACAATGCTCCAACTGGTATGCTGCCTTTTGATAGTTATCCGGGTGGATTTTACACCTTAACACTAGCCAATCAGCCCGGCTCTGTTTCACAAGACTGGATGTTTAGTTACAACAATAGCTTTTTTATTCAGCGTAGGTTTTCATTTATACCCACCACATCAGCTTTAGACATAGGACAAGGAAATACTGTTTTAACAAATGCCAATTATTTAGCAAGATATGTTGGGGCAACGCCACCTGCTGCACCATTTAATTCACCATTTGCAAATTTTGCTACTGCGTTTAATCAGGATGGCAGCCAATGGAATTTTGATAACAGTAATTTTAGAAGGCTTAATAATGAACCGCATGAAGGATTGTTTATTCGTAATGCTAATTGGTTAGCTGCTGAGATGGCTATATTAAATCCACAGCCGCTATTAACAAATTGTAATGCTTTTTGTGCTAATATTACTATCGCAGGCAATCCAACCATTTGCACCACCCAAACCTATATTGTTCCTTTGGGTGGAGACGCAACTTATACATGGTCAGTAACTCCCGCCGGTTTGGTCAATACAGTTATCAACGGAAATACCATTCAGTTAAACAGGATTGGCGCTGTAAATGGCATTGTAACTTTGTCGGTTACCATCACAGGCGACTGCGTCAATGCACCTATTGCATTAACTCTTCCAATTATTGTGGGCACACCTACACCAACCCTCACAGCCATCAAAACATCGGCGACAGGTGAGCCTACTACTTACGATTTTATTGCCCTACCCAATCATCCAACCCTAACATACAATTGGTATGTAAATAATGTTTCCAACGCTGGTTCTACCACTAATCAGTTTGACTGGTATTTCCCTTGCAAGGTTTCTAGAACCATTAAATGCCGCATCAGCAACGTTTGTGGCATATCAGACTTTAGCAGCAACATTACCAGGGTAGGCGAATGCAGGCGTGCACAAGTACACAGGTTCGCCATTACACATCCTTTATCCACTCCCAATTTGCTCAATATTAAAGTGGCTACCTTATCGCAAGACCTACTAAAACAATACTTTTTTGAAGAAGTAGATTTAGCCAATGAAGAAGTAGTGCGGGTACGGCTATACAACAAGCAAGGAGAAATGCTGCAAGAGGTAGATGGTGCTCATAGTTCTACCTTAGATATGAATATAACGGGCTTGGCAGAAGGTACCTACAATATAGAAGTTATAGGCCAAAATGATTATACAGAATTACAAACCTACTACCTCACTATTGTAAGTACTGAACAAAATTTATGCGAAGCAATTGCCACCGGTTCTGTCTCCATCACAGGCAATCAGGCTGAAGAAAGGCTGTATGTGATGCAGCAACAACTGTACTATACGCTGCAATACGACCGAGACCTATTAAATAGTTCAGCAACGCTATTTGACTTTTCCGTAAGCGGCGGTCAAAATAGTTT
>JANMZN010000447.1:0-2742 GCA_031383285.1 Segetibacter sp. | reverse complement strand
CAGGGTTTTGCTTGAGCATCAATTGTTGAGTACGAAAGCTATTGAGAAAACCATAAAGACGCCCCTAAGTCTTGTCGATTCCCTCACATTGATTATGTATGCAGAAAACCTGGGAAGCATTGCACCCAATTCCGGATTGCTGATTATAAAAGACGGGAGCAAGCGAACCGAAATTAGTTTTTCAGGTGATTTACAAAAAAATGCAGCAGTGGTTTTGAAGCGGAGAAAGGGTTAAATTTTTATCCAACTTTCGGGTATGAGGTCTGTATTATTTAGCTTTTCCATATTGTACCATCGTTTTGGTGCAATGACGGTTTTTTCTTTATAAGCATTTAGCCATGCTGCCCACCAACTAAAGGTACTATTTGCAATTATGTTGTGCCTGCAACAAGACATTAGGTTAAAATCTTCCATTGCATTTTTTGAAATTAAATTGGAGACAAAATAATGTTCATTTTTAATGTTTAAATTGTCTTTTACCCAATCAATGTCATCTGAAAAAATATAGAATACTGCATCTGGTAGTTTATCTAAAATAGTTTTAATGCAATGTATATAATAACTCAAAGGGAGTAATCCAAGCCACTCCAATGCAACAGGAGTGAGGTAATCTCCTCTGCGAATATGTATAGAAACACTATTCTGTTCTTTTATGGTTTCAGAAAATTTGATTAATGGCGAAACGATTTCGGAAGAGAGAATGATATTATTTTTAATGTGATTTTCGTATGGTTTAAAATATTTTTCGCTTTGTCTATTTCCCACCAGGTATTTATTTGCGTTAGCCGAAAAGAATTTTTTATCAAATCTGTTTGAAGCTTCTTTATAAACCTGCCTCTTGTAGAATGGCAATAGTTTTTCGGCGAATTTTTTGTGACTACTTTGAAGCGTTAATTTATTTATTTCTGCTTCGGTTGCAACTGTCGGAGGTTTAAGTAAATTCAGGATATCTGCTTTTCTAATTGTACCAGTCACGCTATCAGGAGCATTCAAATTGGTTGTATCAACTTTCAATTCAACATCGTTGTGTTTCGAAAGACTTAACCCTGCTGCATATTGAAACAATTGGTTTCCAAAACCTCCAGTTAACTTTACAACAATCATTTGAGGAACGTATTAATTATTTGCGCAAATTTGCTAAATAAGTTTAATTATGTCAGATTTCATAACTAGAAAAATAGAAAGAATATCTTATCTACTTGCAGGAAAGGATAAAGAATTTGCAGAAATAAAATTTTGGCGACGAGAAATTAAAAACTATATTGATTGGTATAAAGGAGATTTACCCGAACTACATGGCAACCCAACACCAGTTGATAAAGTCATTAATTACGATACAAAATTAAGTGCTATTCTCACTTTTTTCGAACTATACCAGAAGAAAAGGTATTATACTGATTTGCAGCTAAGTATTGATGAATTTGAAGGGAAAAAGGTGCTTGATATTGGTTGTGGTCCATTTCCTAGTGCACTTTGCTTTAAGAATTGTGAAGTCTATAGTTTAGACCCCTTATTGGATAGTTATTTGTCTGCAGGTTATCCCATACATTGTTATGAGTCCAGAGGGAGATTTGTTCATGCAATGGCTGAGGCAATTCCTTTTGAGGATGGCTTCTTTGATGCTGTTGTTTCAGTTAACGCCATTGATCATGTGAATGATTTTGCTGCAACTGCTTTGGAGATTAAACGTGTTTTGAAGCCAGGAGGAAGGTTTAGGATGCATGTACATTACCATCCTAAAACAAAGGCAGAACCTCATGAACTGAATGATGAGGTATTCTTGAAAAATTATTCTTGGGTCAGGGAAATAAAAAAGTTTTCCCAATCAAAAAGCAAAATAGGAACATCACTAGATACAAGTAATCAAGAAGTGTATGTTGTTTGGGGGAATTAATTATTAGTAATTGGATTTTGATAGACCACCATTTATAATTTTGTTATTTGTACCGGTATATTTTTAAGGACAGGTTATTGAGGTACTAACTAAACTACCATTATCACTAACTGTTATTCTCCAGCATTGCCCATTAGCAGACTTCATAATAATGCCTTTCCCTATATCATTAATATTAATGTCTCCGTTAAAAACATGCAATCTTGATTTTGGTATAGCTTGTTTGTAGGTATATGAGCCGACACCAAGATTGTTTGTTGAACCCTCAGTATTCAACACCCACCTATTTAATGTGGCATTATAAATGCCAAAACTTCTATTTGCAAAATCAATATTATTTGAACCAGCTAGATTTAGTTGATATTCTTGATCAACGGAAGTATTTCTAAACCTTTGAACAGTTTGAAACGAGTTGTCTGAATAATGATCAAATGCACCATTTAATGAAAGCGATGCACTTGAATTTGCAGGATTAGATGTTGGTGAACCAATCGCTACTTTTCCTATATTATAAAATATTCCGGTAGCATCGATTGACCATGGACTATTACTTCCACTTTTTGCCGCATACAATGCATAAGGAACACTAAGCAATTGGCTAGTGCCAGAAAGTGTATAATTTGTACCTCCTGTTGGGTCAGTTTCTGTTTTTATAAAATAAGGACCATTTTCCCAGTTTATCCCTAAGATACTGCCTATTAAAGGTGTCCCTCCTCCAATGTTTAAGGTGGCTAGACCATTTGAATTGGTGGTAACAGAATGTGTTTCGGCATAAACTGCGCCACCTGTAACTGACCCTTGTAAAATACTTATCCTAAAACCAACATTACCATTATTGATAAGATCAC
>JANMZN010000368.1:0-1687 GCA_031383285.1 Segetibacter sp. | reverse complement strand
TACTTAGATGAGTATTGTTACAGATTTAATAGAATAAAATCATTCGATGGTATTTTTCACAATCTAACTTATAGAATGATAAAACATGAACCAGTTTTTATAACACAATTAAAATGGAGTAGCTAAAAGCCTACTTCTATTTATTTTTTTTAAAAGCCTTACTATGAAAAGTATTTTAATAGCCATCCTGTTATTAACCGCCTACGACAGCTATTGCCAAACATGGCAATGGGGTAAGCGAGGAGGAGGATTGGACAACGACGAAATAGTAGATATGACAACAGATAACGGAGGCAATGTATATATTCTCGCCAACGTACTAACCTACCCAACCCTTACAGGTGATACCGCACAAGGACCCGGCATCAGCTATGGCGCTTCAGACATGCTGGTTGCAAGCTATAGTTGCAATGGCACTTTTAGATGGAAAAAAACAATTGGTGGCCAATCGTTAGACTATCCAAATAGAATAGGCACAGATACACTTGGCCATGTTTATATAACTGGAATGGTTGAACCGGTTATTTCATTTCCTCAAATTAAAGTCCACTTCGACACTGATACAATTTTACCTTATCCTACAAAAAAATCAATGTTCATCATACAATATTATACAAGTGGCCAATTCAAATGGCTCAGGCAACCAACACCTGATAGTATAACAAACCCTTATACTGCTTTTGATGCGGGACAACCAGTTGACATGATAGTGAGCAATGATGGAAAAGCAGAAATCCTATGCTATTTGAAAGCCGGGTTATTGGCAGGTGGTGGCAGTTTTGTAGCAGAAAGTGCAAGACCGTATGTGCTTACCTACAATGCAGCAGGCAATATTGTAAGCCTTAAAAAACCACAAATGAGTTTCGTAAGAGACATTTTTGACAACATCAGGTTGGCCAAAACTAAAAGTAGCAAGTATGTAATATCAGGCACTTTTGGTGAACAAGCCATTGCCAATAATTATAAATTTTTCATGGGTAATAAGGAAATAACCCACACCATGTTTGTTGGCTATTTTGACAAAGATTGGAAATACATTTGGTCAAGAGAAAATGATACTACCGTTGGTCAACTGAGGTTTAAACCGGTAATCAATAATGCAGGCAGAATACATGTAACAGGTAAATCAGCTGGGAACAATGAATCTTTTAATGGATATAAATTTATAAATTTCATAGGGCCTCATACCCGTCCAGTTATAATCGTACTTGATACACTCGGCAATAATTTTTGGTGTAAAAGTGCTTCTACCAGAGCAGCTACATCCGGGAATGCCATTGCTTTAAACAACAATAAATTATATGTTACCGGATCGTACTCACATGTGGTGTGGGATGGTTTTGAACTTAGCAATCCTGCCAATGCCGGTTATGATGTTTTTCTTGCTTCCTTTAGTCCGCAAACGGGTGCTACCTTAAGTTTAGATAGCCTAAAAAGTACCTTTGGCAGCAACGATGCACCAACGGGCATGGTAGCAGATACCAAAGGCAACTTATACATTGCCGGCACTACAGAGAATAACCTGTCGGTAGGCCCTAGCCAACTCTATAGCAATGGAGGCAAAGATTTTTTTATTGCCAAATTTGGTACTGCCAATTGTAGCAATGTGGTACCGTTAAAACTCATCCGTTTTACGGCATCACTTACTGCCCGCAACGAGGCAGTACAGCTAGACTGGCAAACCGCC
>JANMZN010000364.1:0-3118 GCA_031383285.1 Segetibacter sp. | reverse complement strand
AACGGTATAGTTACCCGCTGACAATGGAGTACCTATTGCACCCACTCCACCTGATGGAGACCATGCATAAGAAAATGGAGCAACGCCACTAGAAGTTACCGTTGCAGATCCATTGTTGCCATTGTTACAACTCACATTCACCACATTGGAAATAGAAGGAATAACGGTACTTGTATTAATTATGTTGACCTGTGCAGTATCCATGCAGCCCTGCGCATCAGTAATAGTGGCTACATAATTCCCAACAGTTAATCCTGATGCTGTTGATGCACTTCCACCAACAGGAGACCATAAATAGGTATAGGGCGCAGTACCTCCAGATTGGGCTATGGTAGCTGAACCGGTTGGGCTGGTACAAGATATTGGGTTAGCAACAACGGAATGAACCAAAGGCGAAGGTTCTCCAACTGTTACAATATTGAAATCCGCACAACCAAAAGCATCTATTATCCTTAAAGTATAATTACCAGCCCTGATTCCTGTTAATGGATTGCCGGAGTAGCTATTAGTACCATCGCTCCAGATAAAATTAAAGGGAGCTGTTCCGTTAATAACGGTAGCAGTTGCTGTTCCATTTGCCTGACCATTGCATTTGGCATCTGTATGGTTCATAGCAACTATAAAGGGAGGCGATGAAGGCTTGACTGTATCAAATGCGGTTGCCTTACATCCTTTGCTGTCCGTAACAACTACGGTATAAATATCTGGTGGCAAATTACCAATGCTGGAAACCGGATAATTACCAGGGGTCCACAAATAAGTGAACGGACCAACACCGCCAGATACCACATTTGCATTTACAAGACCATTGGAAACACCGCAGGTAGTGGAGGTAGCCATAGCTTTTACGATTAAAGGTATAGGCTGCACTATTTCTACACTTTCTGTATCCTTACAACCATTACCATCGGTAACAGTTGCTAAATAGGTGCCAGCAGATAGATTATTTGCTGTGGAACCTGTGCCACCGGAAGGAGCCCAATTAAATAAATAAGGGCCGGCTCCATTGCCAATCACAGTTGCAGATCCATCATTACCACCAAAACAAGATACACTCGTTTTATTCGTAACATTAGCATTAAATGGCGGCGAAATATCCCTGATAAAAATTTCATCTACTGCAAAACCGTCATAAGTATTACAGGTAGTGCCTGCACCAAACGTAAATCGAAATTTTACATTCGCTTTTCCCGCCAGGTTTTGAATTTCATGTGAAGCCCGAAGCCAACCTCCACTCCCATTACCTCCACCACATCCCCCACCTGCGGGTTTTAGGGTACCCGACCAACCAGAACGATTGCTTTGTTGCGTCAGATTAATTATAGAGGAACTATTAAACCAATTTTTATTGTTGCAAGATGGAGATTCTCCAGAAGAGCCAATATTGATCCATGTTGTTCCATTGTCAATAGAATATTGCAATCCGCCCCCATCATAGGTTGTTTCGGTTTCCCAAAATACATTGAAGTAAATAATGGGATTTGAAAGATTGGTAAAGTCGAAACATGGACTGTTGAGTGATGATCGTTGACCCGTATTATAGGTGTTCTTGGCGAGGCCACCTGTTATCCAACATCTTTGGCCAGCCCCTCCTGCGTTGATTGTAGCTTTAGAAGGTATACCCCACGCCCAATCTGTGTTTGTACCGCCAGGAGTCCAATTTCCATTGGAATTTTCAAAATCCTCAGCATAATATGATGAATTTGATACTACAATGCACTGTGCATTTGTTGAAACATTAATTCCAATAAAGAAATAAACGAACAAGGTGAAAAACCTAAAACACATTTGGCGCATCGTATCTTTTAGTAAAGGGCAGCTTGAAAAAAGGTATAAAAGTACAGCTTCTTATTTTGGATGTAAACAAGTTCCATTTTTTTGCATGTATGCAAAGTGAAAAATAATAATTTTAAACTTTACAAAGAGAAAGATTTATGGCTTGTTGCTGCCTAATGTAAACCCTAATATTTCTAAAGTAGAAGCAAAAATTCAATTAAAGCAATCAGGTTTCATGGCTATGTCAATTGAATGCCAAACTTCCTTCCTATTTCTAACAATTCTTCGTTTACAGTTGAAAATATTGGTATGCCCTCCTTTTTTCTAACAATTTCAGTTTCTCGTTCAATGTCACCCGGAATCAACACCCTCGCCTGACCGCTAACAGGTGTTGCCATTCTAAATCGCCTGATCCAATTGTCAATATGGTGTTTGTATACTTCTGCTGGTCTAAAGGCATCAACCCTCATAGCACCAAAAAAGTGGCCCAAGCCGTGACCAGGCATATTTTCCGGCATCGGAACATAAGCCGGGAAAGGCGGTGCCCAAGGTCCATAACTTGCTCCACTTAAAACAGCTGAAAAAATATCAACAATACTTCCTAACGCATAACCCTTGTGGCTTCCATGTTCACGATCCCCTCCCAAGGGCAACATTGCTCCATCGTTTTTCAGTGCACTCGCATCATTTGTAGCCATACCATGCTTATCCTGCACCCATCCGGAAGGGGTTTCTTCATTCTTCCTTTGTAAAATTTCCAGTTTTCCATTGGAGGCTGTAGTCGTTGCAAAATCTGCCACAAATGGAGGTTCTTCATTCGCTGGGATGGCAACGGCAATCGGATTGGTTCCCAACATCTTCTCCATTGAAAAAGTAGGTGCTACCAACGCACTTGCGTTGGTCATAGCTATGCCTATCATATCGTGATCGAGAGCCATCATAGCATGATATCCTGCTATACCAAAATGGTTACTGTTTTTCACACTTACCCATCCAGTACCTACTTTACTTGCTTTTTCTATAGCTACATTCATGGCAAAGGGTGCTACAACCAATCCAAGACCTGCATCCCCATCAACTACTGCTGTTGATGGCGTTTCATATACTACTTGTATGTGTGGTGTGGAATTAATCCTTTTTGCTTCCCATAATCTGATATAACCAATTAATCGTGCTACTCCATGACTATCAATGCCTCTCATATCTGCTGACAACAAAACCTTTGATGCCATATCAGCATGTTCAACACTACAGCCAGTTTTAATAAAAATATTATAAACAAATTGAAAAAGCTGATTGTATGAATATTTAACTACCATGCCGCAAAGAAACTAAATCGTTT
>JANMZN010000322.1:0-2359 GCA_031383285.1 Segetibacter sp. | reverse complement strand
AATAGTGAACATGTTCATACCTTTCATTCTGAAGATAAAATACCTTCTACCAAAGACCTGCTTTCTACAAGAGAAAAGGAAATTTTGAAATTAATAGCCGATGATTTAGATACCAAAGAAATAGCTGAACGTTTGTCTATTAGCACTGCTACAGTAGGCAATCACAGAAGCAATATGATTGAAAAACTTGGCGCAAGAGATTCTACAGCCTTGGTACAGTTAGCTAAGATGGCGGATTTGATATAAGATAGATTTGAACTAATTTGGCTAACAACCTAATTAACAACAATACAAAACGATGGCAAGAATTTTAGATAATGATATTCTGATTGGCCTTAAAAAAAGCGAAGCCATCTATCATAAAGTTACTGAACTATCTCAATACATTTTCAACAATGACAGCCTGACCAATAGGGCTGCATACATGAAGGAACTTGAATTTCTTTTGCAAGGCATCAAAGGAACCGATACCCACCTCACCATTTTCAATCATGAAACATTTGCACCGGAATTAGAAGTAGGACACATGGAATTTTGGGGCGATTTACCCAACGGTACCATGCAAGAACGAATGATGAATATATTGGGTTTGCTTAATAAAGAATATGCCCGCTTTCCTTATGAGTCCGTTGATTGGTTTACGAAGGTGCTGCTCAATATTTCATTTGAAGACCGGGTAAACATGAAGATCCATCACAGTTGTATGCGTTTTACAAGATTGGATGGAAAACCGATCTGCATTTTTTCTCAGGGCATGCCCATACAGGTAGATGAACAACGAAATTTTAAGTACACGCTAAACTATGTACAAAACATTCACCACCTCATCAAAAAAGATTTTCCCTATTACTGGATTCGATTTGCTTATGGGCAGCAAAAACAATTTGTTCAGACCTTTCATTCAAATGATAAAATGTATTGCAAGCACGATTTATTGAGTGTAAGAGAAAAAGAAATTCTTAAAATGATTGCCGCAGATATTGATACCAAAGAAATAGCTAAACAACTTTTTATCAGCCCCAATACGGTAGGCAATCACAGAAGCAACATGATAGAAAGACTTGGTGCAAGAGATACTACTGCACTTGTACAGTTAGCCAAAATGACGGAAATGATTTAGAATGGCCATCAGCATTTTATCAAATACTACTTAAAAGTTGATTTGGACCTACTACCGCAAGTGTACAAAAAGCATTACTTTTCGAAATAATTACTACCCTATATGCAAAAACTAACTTTACAGATCTTTATCCTGTTGGCGATTGGTTTCAGTATGCAAGCTCAAACGAAAAAAGATACGACCGCTAACGATTTGAATAGTTTTCTTAAACCTGTTAAATGGCGTTGCATCGGACCATTTCGGGGTGGCCGTTCCAATTGCGCAACAGGTGTTGTTGGCAACCCTGCAGTTTATTATCAAGGCACCACAGGTGGCGGACTTTGGAAAACAGAAGACATGGGCATTACCTGGAACAATGTATCTGACGGATTTTTTAAGACCGGTTCTGTGGGTGCTGTAGCGGTAGCAGAAAGTGATCACAATGTAGTGTATGTAGGAATGGGAGAACATGCTGTACGTGGCGTTATGACCCACCATGGGGATGGCGTTTATAAATCAACAGATGCTGGAAAAACATGGAAAAAAGCAGGTCTCCAAGTTGCCCAAATAAGCACGGACCATTATGACCCGGTCGGTAAAGAATTAGAATTGACACAGCACATTGCAAGAATTGTCATTCATCCAAAAGATCCTAATATTGTTTATGTAGCTGCGCAGGGTGCATTGTACAGCAAATCTAAAGAACGAGGAATTTACAAATCGGTAGACGGTGGTACCACCTGGAAGAAAGTTTTGTATATAAATGAAGTGACCGGCTGTTCAGAAATATCAATGGATATGAACAACCCAACAATTCTTTATGCAGCTATGTGGGAACATGGTCGCCTGCCATGGAAAATAACAAGCGGTGGACCAGGCAGTGGATTGTATAAGTCAACTGATGCTGGTGAGCATTGGGAAAAAATGACTGAAGGTTTGCCAACAGAAATGGGCAAAATGTCCATTGCTGTTTGTCGGTCCAATTCAGAAAAAGTATATGCCTTGATAGAGAGCGATTTTTCTAAAGATGCCGGAGGATTGTATATGTCAGCAGATGCCGGCAAAAGCTGGAGTCAGGTAACAAGCGATCATCATCTAATACAAAGAGCCTGGTATTATATAGAGTTGTTCCCCGACCCCACCAACGAAAACACATTGTATGTTATGAGCGCCGCAGCATTCCGTTCTATAGATGGCGGAAAAACCTGGGAAGACATTTCTGCTACACACGGCGACTACCACAACCTTTGGATCAATCCA
>JANMZN010000088.1:0-3912 GCA_031383285.1 Segetibacter sp. | reverse complement strand
AACTCTTAAATAGCCGCATGTTTTTAATACAACAAATATAATAATACAAATTGTATTTTATTTAAAAACAACGACAATATATAAAACGCAAGTATTTTTATTTTTATTTGAGTTGCGTCAATCCATTTTTCAATATCCATTTTTAACCGTTTATAACCAATTATCCTACATTCTATAATCCAAGCCAAAAAACCTTTTTGGTAAAGAATTAAAAAAAACCGGAGGCGCCTTCGCACCTCCGGCATTTGTTCATTACCCTCCAAACAGCACACTTACGATATCGCTATCCACGCCTACTTCTTCGTCGTGGATAATGCCGCGGCTCATATACTCCCGGGTTTCGGGGGTGCCGGCTACGGCTAATGGCCGGTGGTCGGTGTAGGGCGAAAAATAATCGGTGCCCAACAACTGCCAGGCGCCTTCTCCCTTTCGGCGGCCATAGACGTGTACGCCGTCTATGCCTTTTTTGGTAAAACTTAGCCGAACATGATCGCTAGCTGCACGGGCCGACAGTTCGGGTTTCAGGTCGTCTCTGTTGGCATCGCCTTCGCTGCCTATAATGCCCAATGCCTCGCCGATGGATTCTGTGTAGTTTTTGTGCGCCTTTATAGCCTGTGCCCAACGGCGCAGACTTTTTACTTCGTTGTCTATCACCAGCATTTTTTGGGCTACTACACTTTTGGCCGCTGCCTTAGCCGATATGCTGTCTTTTACAGCCTGGCTAATGTTGGTACTGGAGGTTGCCAACTCTACCAAATCAGCGTCTGACAAACCCAGGGTGGGCGCTAGTTCTGCAACTTTTTCTGAAAACTGTAACGACCATGATGCTTTTTGTTCCTGCTGTGTAGGAACGTAATCACTTTTACGCATGTTTTTAAATTTAATTTATAATAAATTGTTTGTAATAGGCATAGTAAAATAATTGCAATCCATTATTTTTTATAGGGAGTTCCATAGAAGTTTCATGGAGTTCCATAGAAGTTTCCCGGACTTCCATAGAAGTTTCCCGGACTTCCAAAGAAGTTTCCCGGACTTCCATAGAATTTTCATGGAGTTCCATAGAAGCTTCACGGACTTCCATAGAAGTTTCCCGGACTTCCATAGAATTTTCATGGACTTCCATAGAAGTTCCAGGAACTTCCCTACACCTTGTACGGACTGCTCTTTTTTTACCGATGCTCGTTTTTGTAGCCTTAAAAGGCTTTTCGATGATAGCCTGTCTATAAGTATTCTTTGGTTCTGCGTACCTGCCGCGGACAGGTGTATTATTGCTTTACTTTCTGGGTGCAAATTAAATAGCTCTAATGGATAAAAAATCAGGATTTTACCTGAGTTTTGTCAGGTAAAATCCTGACTTGTAGTTTGGAAAAAAAGTAGTATTGCCGCAATTGTGAATGGTGTCCGCCGCTGCGGAGGGAATGAGGAATTGTCAATGTTTAATGGGGGAATTGCTTCAAACCTAAAACCTCAAACCTTCTCCTTTAGTTCATTGGTTGGTCGTCAAAAAAAAATGACAATAATATTTTCCATTTTTTGGCAGCGTGGCATCGTTATTGCAAATTCTAGATTCGTATTAAAAAGAAAGAATGGAACTAACTTTTACAATCGAAACTTTATTGGGGAATTGTATAGCCGGAAACAGAAAAAGCCAGAAAGCCTTGTATGATTATCTTGCTCCAAAAATGTATCCTGTTTGCCTGAAATATTTCAAAAATATACCTGACGCAGAAGATGCTTTACAAGAAGGGTTTATCAGGCTGTTCAAAAACCTACACACCTATAGGTATGAGGGCTCATTTGTAGGATGGGCTAGAAGAATATTTAAAAATGCATCCATCTCTATGATTAGAAACAAAAAGGCAGCAACTGTTGGCACTGAGCCATTCGAAAATGCCTTTGTTTGCAGGCAACCTTTGCCAATAGATGCATTGTATGAAAAAGACATCATTAATTGCACCAGTCAATTGCCGGATGGATATAAAAAAGTGTTCACGCTCTACGCTATCAAAGGTTTTGCTCACGTGGAAATCAGCAGATTTTTAGGTATTTCTCCAAGCACCAGCAAAACACAATACTTAAGGGCTAAATCAAAAATGAGGGCTGTGCTTAATTTGCATAGTGTTTAAACCGGTTATTATTTTTACACTGCCGGTATTTATCAATTATTAAAAGACATTGTTTTACAGGATGATTAAATTAACTCAGATACCTCTGCCTTTTCTTATTTTTGTATTTCACACCTTCAGTGTGGCAACTTTATGAGTATTAAATCATTCCTGGCAAAGCCCTTCGCTTCATTCATTTACAAGCAAACAAAAAAAAACAGTGAAAATGCGCTAGCTGATCAAGATGCCCTATTGAATGTGCTCATTAAAACTGCAAAAAACACCCTCTTCGGTAAAGACCATTGCTTTGGCAAAATTGAAAATTACGAAGACTTTAAAAACCAGGTGCCCATCAGAGACTATGAGCAGATTAAAGATTACATAGACAAGATAAAGGAGGGCAAGGAGAATATTTTGTGGAAAGGAAAGCCCATTTATTTTGCAAAAACAAGCGGCACTACGAGCGGTGCCAAATACATTCCCATTACCAAAGACTCCATTTCGAACCATATAGAAACTGCCAGGAATGCCTTGTTGTGCTACATGGCCATAAGCGGCAATAATGAATTTGCCAGCGGAAAATTAATTTTCTTAAGTGGATCACCCATTTTGGACAGGGTAGGAGGTGTGCCAACAGGCCGGCTGAGTGGCATAGTCAATCACCATGTGCCCGCCTACCTAAGAAAAAACCAACTACCTAGTTACGAAACCAATTGCATAGAGGAATGGGAAAACAAATTGGAGAAAATAGTAGATGAAACCATAGATCAAAATATGGCACTTATCAGTGGTATTCCACCATGGATGCAGATGTATTTTGACCGGCTGACGGAGCGCACAGGAAAAAAAATCAAAGACATTTTTCCAAACTTTTCGGTGATGGTACAAGGCGGTGTGAATTTTGAACCCTACAAAGCCAAATTGTTGGAAAGTATAGGAAAACCTATTGATACCATAGAATTGTTTCCTGCATCCGAAGGTTTTTTTGCCTTTCAGGACAATTTCAAAGAGCCCGGATTGCTGCTCAACACCAACTCAGGCATCTTTTATGAGTTCGTTCCCGCCCATGAAATTTTAAATGACGATCCAACCCGGCTTTCGCTCAAAGATGTAAAAATAGGCGAGAATTATGCACTCATCATTAGCAGCAATGCCGGATTATGGGCCTATAATATTGGCGATACCGTAAAGTTTATCAGCATCAATCCATATAAAATAATTGTAACCGGAAGAATAAAACATTATATCTCTGCCTTTGGCGAACATGTAATAGCCGAAGAAGTAGAATATGCGTTGCTAAAGGCAGCAAATGAAGAGGGAATAAAAATTGTTGAATTTACAGTTGCGCCATACATTAGTCAAACAAAGGGGAGTAGCTACCATGAATGGTTTATTGAATTTGAAAATATGCCGGCCGATATAGCGTCATTTTCGAAAAAAATAGATGCCAATCTACGGTCCAAAAATGTGTACTATGACGACCTGATAGCCGGAAAAATTTTGGAAGAATTGAAAATATCTTCATTAAAGAAAAATGCATTCATTGATTATATGAAAAGCATTGGCAAGCTAGGCGGGCAAAACAAAGTTCAACGATTGAGCAACGACAGAAAACTCGCAGATGATATGAAGCCTTACATAATGTAGTTTTTTCTTACAAAAAGTAATCATTTCCGCTATCTTTACCGCCCTTGATTAAAAAATATGCCGCTTAAAAGAATAGCTATATTTGGTTCTACCGGTTCTATAGGCACGCAAGCTTTAGAAGTTATAGATGCCAACCCTGATAAGTTTAGTGCCGAAATAT
>JANMZN010000304.1:0-8169 GCA_031383285.1 Segetibacter sp. | reverse complement strand
TATCAAAGTTGAAACCTGCACTTTGTCCTTCAACAAAACTCTTACAGCTTCTGCAATTGCCTGCGCATCATACTCACATTCTCTGTGCAATTCTTTTAGTGATCCGTGCTCAACCAACCTGTCTGGGATGCCCAGCATTTTTACTTCAGCACTATAATGATGGGCAGACATAAACTCTAATACAGCACTACCAAATCCACCAATTACTGTTCCATCTTCGACTGTAACTATTTTGTCAAATTTTGCAAATACTTCGTGAAGCATTGCTTCATCAATAGGTTTTACAAAGCGCATATCATAATGCGCTGGATTTAACCCCTGCGTTCTTAATTCACGAATGGCTGTGGTGGCAAAATTACCAGGATGGCCAAATGATAGGATGGCAACATCTTCTCCATCTTTTATTTTTCTTCCTTTTCCGATGGTGATTTCTTCGAAAGGCTTTTTCCAATCAGTCATCACACCTTCTCCTCTTGGATAACGAATTACAAAAGGAAGTTTTGTACTTTCTAATTGAGAAGTAAACATGAGGTTTCTTAACTCCACCTCATTCATGGGTGCACTAATGATCATATTGGGGATACACCTGAAATAGGCGATATCATAAGCACCATGATGCGTTGGACCATCTTCGCCCACCAATCCTGCTCTGTCAAGGCAAAGTACTACCGGCAATTTTTGAATAGCCACATCGTGCACAACTTGATCGAAAGCCCGTTGCATGAAGGACGAATAGATATTGCAAAATACTCGCAATCCTTGTGTGGCTAAGCCTGCACTTAGGGTAACTGCATGTTGCTCGCAAATGCCTACGTCGAAGGAGCGATCCGGCATTTTTTCCATCATAAATTTTAGTGAAGAGCCGCTAGGCATAGCCGGGGTTACGCCCATTATTTTATTATTTAACTCAGCCAATTCTATAATACTCCATCCAAAAACATCCTGGTATTTTGGTGGTTGTGGAGCATCATAAACCTTCTTTACAATTTGACCAGTAACTTTATCAAACAAACCGGGGGCGTGCCATTTGGTTTGATCTTTTTCTGCCAGGGAATATCCTTTACCCTTTACCGTTACAATGTGCAATATTTTTGGACCGGGTATTTCTCTGAGGTCTTTAAGTGTATCTACCAATTTAGTAATATTGTGACCGTCAATAGGCCCAAAGTACCTGAGTTTGAGTGCTTCGAATAAATTTGCACTACTACTTACCATTCCTTTTAGGCTTTCAGCAAATTTATGAGCCATTCCTCGGGTAAAACCTTTGCCAATAGGTAGCTTTCCTAATCCTTTCCAAACATCGTCTTTGAACTTATTATAGGTCGGAGAAAGCGAAATGTCGGTTAGATATTCTTTTAGTGCACCAACATTGGGGTCGATGCTCATGCAATTATCATTCAAGATTATAAGCATGTCGCTATCTGCAACTCCTGCATGATTCATAGCTTCGAAAGCCATGCCGGCTGTCATAGCACCGTCACCAATAATTGCTACTGATTTTCTATCTTTTTCTCCTTTGTATTTTGCAGCCATTGCCATTCCCAAAGCTGCAGAGATAGAGGTGGAAGAATGGCCTACGCCAAATGTATCGTATTCGCTTTCGCTCCTTTTTGGAAAACCGCTTAGACCATTGTATTTTCTATTAGTAATAAAATTATCTCTACGGCCAGTCAATATTTTATGACCATATGCTTGGTGGCCTACATCCCATACCAATTGATCGTAAGGGGTGTTGTACACATAATGAAGCGCTACAGATAATTCAACTACACCCAAGCTGGCACCAAAGTGTCCGCCATGTACACTTACCACATCTATGATGTATTGCCTTAGCTCGTCACATACCTTATGAAGATCCTTTCTGCCCAATTTTTTGAGGTCAGCAGGACTATCAATATTCTTTAAGAGCGTGCCTGGGTAAATTTCCATGCGAAAAAATTTTTGTAAAATTAAGGTTTAAAAGGGTTTTAGCCTACAAGCAAGATTAAACATAACAAAATAGATTACTTATAGTTCAGATGGCCGATTATAGCCACCTATGGGTTCAAAATGACCATTAATCAAGTGTCACAATCTTCTTGCGATTATTCTCGTTATTTTTGAACCTTAAATGAAAAAATCCATTTCTAAATATTGGTTGTGCCAAATAGGGGGCTGGAGTACTTATATTATAGTTTATACTTTTTTTTATGTAACACTCAGGACAAAGGAACAGCAGTATTTTTTCGAGGTTCTTTTTTTAGATGCAATTATTGGTATTGCCATTACGCACCTTATGAGAGCCTTTATTAGGAAAAATGGCTTATTAGAAGTCCAATTAGACAAACAAATAATATTTATGTTTCTGACCACGGTTGGATCATCCTTCTTATTTGCATTTGCGAGTATTTATCTTGAAGACGCTTTAGGCCTAACCAGCGAGGCTTTTAAACAATACACATTAATCAATAAAACGCTTAGGGCATCTTTTGGAAGCTTTTTGTTTCTAATCATTTGGAACCTTATTTACTTTACCTATCATTATGTACTAAAAAGCCAACAGCAACAATTGGACAAAGTGAAATTGCAAAGTTTGGTTAAAGAACTAGAATTAAAAACAATTAAAGCCCACATTAATCCGCACTTTATTTTTAATGCCCTCAATAGTATCAGGGCGCTTGTAGATGAAAATCCAATAAGGGCAAGGCAGGCAATTACGGAACTTAGTCATTTGCTGAGAAGCAGTATGTTGGCAGAAAAAGTGGAAACAGCTCCATTTTCAAAGGAATTGACGATCGTGAAAAATTACTTAGCACTAGAGCATATTCGTTTTGAGGATAGATTAAAAGTAGAATATGATATTGATGAAGATACGCTGAACCAACCCGTTCCTCCAATGATGTTGCAAACCCTTGTAGAGAATGCCATTAAACACGGAATAAGTAAAATAATAGAAGGTGGAATAATCAAAATCATTTCTGATTTTAGAGACAATCATCATGAGCTTGTAGTGAAAAATACCGGTCATTTGAATGGTGATTATAATCCAGATGGTTTTGGATTGTCAAGCACTAAAAGTCGTTTAAAGCTGTTATATGGAGAGAATGCACATTTTGAAATAAAGAATATAGAAGGAAATATGGTGGAAGCAACTATTACAATGCCTGTTGCGCTATTTTGATTTAATTTATTAAGTATTCATAAAACCCTAATTAATTATGCCTATAAAAACAATGATCATAGACGATGAAAGGTTGGCTCGTAATGAGTTGAAAAAACTTTTGCAGGAGTTTGGAGAAATAGAAATAATTGATGAAGCTTCAAATGTGCAGGAAGGTGTGCAGAAAATAGAACAGCACAATCCGGATCTTATTTTTCTGGATATACAAATGCCGGAAAAAACAGGTTTTGATTTATTGGAGGAACTTGAAAGGGCGCCAAAAGTAATATTTACAACTGCCTATGATGAATTCGCATTGAAGGCTTTCGAAGTAAATGCACTGGATTATCTCTTAAAGCCTATAGAGCCAAAACGCTTGTTTGATGCTATTCAGAAAGTGAATTTGGAAGATAAATATGGGAGCGTTTCAAATGGGGCAGCTTCGACTACAAAACAAGGATTTTTGGGAGAAGAAGATCAGGTATTTGTAAAGGATGGTGAAAGGTGTTGGTTTGTAAAACTTAGTGAAATTAGGTTGTTTGAAAGCGTGGGGAATTATGCTAAAGTTTTTTTTAGTACTAATAAGCCGCTCATATTAAAATCTTTAAACTCCTTAGAAGAAAGGCTGGATGATAAAGTATTTTTCAGAGCCAACCGCAAGCATATTATCAACCTGAGATGGGTAGATAAAATCGAACCTTTTTTTAATGGAGGTTTGTTGCTAGAACTAAGAGGAGGAGAGAAAATAGAAGTCAGCCGAAGGCAAACAGTAAAATTTAAAGAAATGATGAGCTTATAAACTCATCATTTTCTTTTAAACAGTTATTGCTACACTATGGATAGCTGCAGCCATTTCTCTTATTAAGTCTGGATTTTTTTCTATAGCGTTACCTACCACTATTACGTCTGCGCCAGCTTTACAATTTCGGTAAGCTTTTTCAGGCTCTAAAATACCACCGCCAACAATCAAGGGCACTTCTATATTTTCTGCCACCATTTGAATCATGTTTTCAGTAATGGCTCTCTTGGCTCCGCTACCTGCATCCATATAAATCAACTTCATGCCTAGCATTTCACTTGCCATTGCAGTGCAAAGCGCAATTTCACTTTTATCTGAAGGAATAGGTGTTGCATTTGATATATATGAAGCTGTTGTGGGTGCTCCACCATCAATAAGCATATACCCGGTTGGCATTATTTCCAAGCCACTCTTTTTTACAAATGGAGCACTGATTACGTGTTGACCAATTAATAATTCCGGATTTCTACCTGAAACGAGCGACAAATAAAGGAGCGCATCGGCATATTTGCTAATCTGAGCCGGACTACCAGGAAAAAGTAGAACGGGTATATTGCACAAAGATTTTATTTGTTGTATGCACTCATCCAAGTGATTTGAAATAATCAAACTACCCCCAACAAAAAAATAGTCAACATTAGAGGAAGTCGCAAGGTTGACAAGCTGTTCTATCTTTTGGTTATCTACCTTATCAGGATCTATCAATACAGCAAGGCATTTATTTCCTTGCTGTTTATTTTTTACAAAATGCTGGTATAGCTTATTCTTCATGCAACTAATTATCGTGTCTTGCAAAAATGCTAAAAATTTTTGTTTATTGGCACATTATTTCTATTATAAGAAGCTTATATCTAACAAATGATCGTTCAATCTGCTTTTCTTCTAGTGAAATGAGGCTTTAATACTGTAAATTAACTTAATGCTTATTAAATGCCAAATGATTTTTTTTAGACAGAAAAATTGAGATCTTATTTAAGTTTAAGAAAACGTTTGATTTTTTTAGTAAAAAAGGTGAACAAGAAAACTATAAATGCCTGAATAACAGATGTGTCATTGTTGATTTTTTGTAAAGCAAAAAAGTCATTAACAATTATGTCAAGATTCAAGCCAAAGATGTAAAGAATATTTTAGTAATCACTTGAAATGTAGGCCTACACTAGTGTTTGAATTTTTCGACATCAATTTTCCACAGCAGGTGGATATCGAATTGTGAATTTGTAAAAAAGGGCTGATATTTTCGTTACCCTATTTCGAGTTATCTTAGGAATTGCAACACAACTAAAAACGTAAATAAATTATTGCCAATGGCCACTGCACAGACATCAACAGGACTCAAGTTTCAGCGCCGATTTACCAAAGAAGGCGTTTCTCCACAGGATATGTTCGAATACGACTATCGAACCAGTATTATTCGCAATCCATCAGGAGAAGTTGTTTTTGAAATGAATAACGTTGAGGTTCCAAAACAATGGAGCCAAATAGCAACGGATATCATTGCTCAAAAATATTTTCGTAAAGCTGGTGTGCCTCAAACTGATGGCTCTTTGGGTAGAGAAACCTCTGCTAAACAGGTTGCGCATCGCATGGCAAATTGTTGGAGAGTATGGGGCGAACGTAACAATTACTTTGAAAGTGAAGCAGATGCAATCATTTTCTATGAAGAATTGGTATATAGCATTCTCAACCAAGCTTGTGTACCCAACAGTCCACAATGGTTTAATACCGGTTTGTATGAAAGTTATGGTATCAAAGGAAAGCCACAAGGGCACTATTATGTAGATAACAAGGATGGAAAACTAAAAAAATCTACATCAGCTTATGAAAGGCCTCAGCCGCACGCTTGTTTCATTTTGAGCGTGGAAGATGATTTGGTTAACGAAGGCGGAATTATGGATTTGTGGATACGTGAAGCAAGAATATTTAAATATGGATCAGGGGTAGGTACCAATTTTTCAAGCATTAGAGGCGAAGGCGAGAAACTCAGTGGTGGCGGTACTTCAAGTGGGTTAATGAGTTTTTTAAAAATCGGAGATAGGTCAGCTGGTGCTATTAAAAGCGGTGGAACCACACGTCGTGCTGCTAAAATGGTTTGCCTTGATTTAGATCATCCAGAAATTGTAGATTTCATAGATTGGAAAGTACAAGAAGAACAAAAGGTTGGGGCTTTAATTGCAGCTGGATACTCTAACGATTATGAAGGCGAAGCATACCGTACGGTTTCCGGTCAAAACTCTAATAATTCAGTTCGTGTGCCCAACGAGTTTTTTGAGAAATTGGAAAACGGTGAAGATTGGGAATTGAAAGCAAGAACGGATGGTCGCACAATGAAGAAAATTCCTTCAAGAGAGCTTTGGAATAAAATTTCATACGCTGCATGGAGATGTGCTGATCCAGGCTTGCAATACAACACTACAATTAACGAGTGGCATACATGTCCAAAGGGCGGCGAAATAAGGGCTTCTAATCCTTGTTCTGAATACATGTTTCTCGATAATACTGCTTGTAACCTTGCATCAGTAAACCTTCGTCAATTTTTTGATGGCGAACAAAAGACTTTTGATGTAGAAGGTTTTGAATATACGTGTCGGTTATGGACAGTGGTATTGGAAATTTCTGTATTAATGGCACAATTTCCAAGCAAAGAAGTTGCTCAATTATCGTATGATTATAGAACATTGGGGCTAGGATATGCAAACCTCGGCAGTATGCTGATGGTTAGCGGAATAGCTTATGATAGTGAAGAAGCACGTGGAATAGGAGGTGCTATTTCAGCAATAATGACGGGGGTAGCTTACCGTACAAGCGCAGAACTTGCTCAACACCTTGGCACTTTTGATCGGTATGAAGAAAACAAAGAAGACATGATGCGGGTAATGCGCAATCATCGTTTGGCAGCATATGATGCTGATAGTTATGAAAAACTAAGTATCAAACCTCAGGGAATTCGAGCAAAATATTGTCCGGATTATCTGCTAACTGCTGCATGTAAAGCATGGGATGATGCAGTAGAGATGGGTGAAAAGTATGGCTATAGGAATGCACAGACTACCGTAATTGCACCAACAGGTACAATAGGATTGGTAATGGATTGTGACACTACAGGAGTTGAGCCGGATTTTGCATTGGTGAAGTTTAAAAAGTTGAGCGGTGGTGGTTATTTTAAGATCATCAACCAATCAGTTCCATTAGCGTTAAAAAATCTTGGATACAACGAAATGGAAGCAGATGCCATAGTAAAGTATGCTGTTGGAAGTGCTTCATTTGAAGGGGCGCCATTTATAAATGCGCAAACATTAAGCGAAAAAGGATTTATACCCGAAGAAATAAAAAAACTGGGTGATGCATTGAAGGCTTCATTCGACATCGCTTTTGTCTTTAATAGATTTACCCTTGGTGAAGCATGCCTTGAAAGACTTGGTTTTTCTAGTGAAGAATACAGCGACTGGAACTTTAATTTGTTAGAGGCCCTTGGATTTACAGAAGAGCAAATAGAAGCAGCAAACGACTATGTCTGCGGTACTATGACTGTAGAAGGCGCACCTTATCTCAAGGATGAACATTTGTCTGTTTTTGACTGCGCCAACAAATGCGGCAAGAAAGGAGAGCGATACATTCATGCACAAGGCCATATCAGAATGATGGCGGCTGTACAACCTTTTGTAAGTGGTGCTATTTCTAAAACGATCAATCTTCCTAATGAGGCAGCTGTAGAAGAAATAGCAGAATGTTATCTGCTTAGCTGGCAATTGGGATTAAAAGCAAATGCATTGTATCGTGATGGATCTAAATTGTCTCAACCACTGAGCAACAAGAGCGATAAGAAGAAGAAATCTGATGATAAAGAGGACAAATCGCATTTGGTTAAAAGCGAAGAGTCAGATACTTCTGTATCAGAATCAAACATTGTAGATTTAAGTAAACTAACAGTAGAAGAGTTGTTAGAAGAAGTAACCAAGCGTATGAATGCTTCTCCTGATACCAAACTAAAGCGAAAACTAAGCGACATCGTTCAAAGGAAAAAGTTGCCTGCAAAACGTCGTGGGTTCACTCAAAAAGCAAAAATCAACGGACAAGTTATTTTCCTTCGTACAGGAGAATTTCAGGATGATACTTTAGGAGAAATATTTATAGACCTTGCCAAAGAAGGATCAACCCTTCGCAGTATGATGAACTGCTTTGCTATAGCTGTTTCTGTTGGGTTGCAATATGGTGTTCCGTTGGAAGAATTTGT
>JANMZN010000295.1:0-13104 GCA_031383285.1 Segetibacter sp. | reverse complement strand
ATATCTATCCATTAAAAACATCGAACAAGCTTGGAAAGGTCCAATGCCAAACTGGGGTCTTATTCTTAATCAATATCTAATTATATTTGAAAACAGATGCAGGAGCTAAATCCTGTTTACACAATCTAATTTATACTCTCTTTAATTAATATTTTTCCGCCGTGGTTGGTGTATTCTTCACTAACCACTACGAAGATGTAAATATAAACAGACTATTGTTTTTGTCATTCTGAGATCTTCTTTCAAAGCCTTGTGCGGCAGCTAGAGACACCAGCTTTGGTAAACATACTCCGTTCTTCGAGTTCAAAATCCCTTTCTGCCTTCTCAAAATCAATTTGTGCCTTCCCAAAATCAAATTCCCCGCTAGTTGAAGTATTCCTGTTTAAAAGCTCTATCAATTTTCCAAAAGTATGTGATATGTTTCCTAGTGGTTACCAAAGTTCTCTAATTGACAATTAACCTCTCCCAATTGCCTTTTGGCAAATTAAAAAGTGGCATTAGACTTCATAAAGGGCAGCTTTACCTCTTTAGCCATTTTGTCGCTATTTTCTCCATAAATTTATCATTTTATGCCATTTTGTACCTTCCGCCTTCTCTAAAACGATTTCTGCCTCCTCAAAATCCATTTCTGTCTTCTCAAAATTCATTTCTGTCTTCTCAAAATCCATTTCTGCCTACTCAAATTTCATTTCTGTCTTCTCAAAAACCATTGCTGCCTTCTTCAAACCAATCCCCTATTTCCAAAAGCAAACCAATACTTTCACTATTTTGAACCTCATGCATATTATTAAATTAGCACATTATTTCCTGCAATTTAGGACCTCATCAAAAAAGCGTTAAGAAAATTTGGATGTCTGTCGTTAAGAAATGAAACAGTTGTTACTAAAGTTTAGTTTTATTAAATGCCCGTAAGTCGCACTTAGTACGGACATATTATCTTGTTGTGACTTGTTTCATTTTAGACGGGCATAAAAATTTTTAGCATTTTTTATGCAGTCTTGATTTTTTGTTTCTTTTTTATCAAGAAAAAAGAAAAACAAGACATGTACTTATACCTACTGAGTTGTCTTTACCGATTGTGGTTCGCTTCGCAGTTTACAAATAATGCTATTCCCCGCTAGTGTCTTTACCTGCAAGCTTGCACATATTGTAGGTTGTTGGTGAAGAACAATAACCGCGGAGAGTCTTTTCAAACAAGAAAATAGGTTGCTATATCTTTCCCCCTTTCTGAAAATATTGGAGTTCTCGAGAAAAGTCCAAATAAGGAAAGTTACTTCCCAATTCTCTTATTTTATCAATATTGCTTTGCAGAAATAATTGGTGAGCTTTTGTTTCAGGATGAAATGGTTTATGCTTATAGCTTGTCATTATTTTCTTTACTTCTTCCATTGTTGCTATTGCTTCTTCATCAATAAAACTGCTGACAAATTTTTCAAAAACATACTCAGTAGCTGCATAATTTGGATGGACAAGGTCTATATCAAAAAACCTGTAATCGCGCAATACATCAATCACGATTTCGTATGCCGGAAAATAATGGACATGGTTGTAAAGATCGACTAAAGAATGCACGGCTTCCAACAAACGGGCCTTGCTTCTGTTGTTTTCGATTACGCCATCTCTGATGTGCCGAACCGGGCTAATCGTAAAAATAATGTTGCAGGAAGGGTTGAATATTTTTAGCTTTTCAATTGTTAGGGTAAGGGCACCTACGGTTTCATTTGTTGTTAAAAGATGCTTTTTGAACCATTGCCCCGGTGCACGATGACAATTGGCAACAGACAGACCATTTTCGACAAGCTGATAGGAAAATGATGAACCTAAAGTAATGATTAACCAATTCGTTTTCTTCAACTGTTCATTTGCGCTTAGCTGGGAAGTATTTATGTTATTGAGCACATCCTTTGCATTCATAGCTGAGAAATGCGAATGATGATCCCAACTCTGCCATAGTTCATTTAGAAAAAAAAGATCAGCCTCCTGGTATTGGCGTCCATCCATGTAAGCGTTGAGGCTTTTGCAAACGCTCAACGGGTCAAACAGGATGCCATTTGGATTTTGAAGAATAGGGAATTTTAGTTCCTCAAGCCTTCTGCCAATATGCTCTGTAAAACAAGATCCGATTGCAACAATACTGTCTGCATAAGTAATCCTTTGTAAAGGCGATTTTATGTGAACATCCAGCATTAGTTTCATAGTAAAAAAATAGGAACAAAGCACCATAGCAGCCACAATCTAAATAGTCGCTATGCCATCATAAAAGTTATTAAATAAAAATATCCGAAGCCATTAACAATGCCTTTTCCAACGCTTCTTCGTTGAATGGAGTTTTTAAATTGTTCTGCTTAAAGTAATCCAACATCCATTCAGTATTCATATTGCCGACTAAATCATCGGCCGCCATCGGACAACCGCCAATTCCCTTTAAAGCTCCATCAATTCTTTTGCATCCGGCTTCTACAGCGGCTTCCAATTTTTCTTTCCAATTAGCAGCCGTAGAATGCAAATGGACACCAAATGAAGTATTGGGATAGGCTGGAATTAACGTTTTCATTGCCAATTCAATTTGGTCAGCTGTTGCCATACCAATCGTATCAGCCAACGAAATAATGCCGATCTCTTTCCTCACCATTTCATCTGCCCAATGCAATAGAATTTCTTCATTGTATTCATCGCCATAGGGATTGCCAAAACCCATGCTTAAATACACCACCAATTGCTTATTGTTTTTTATGCAAAGTTCCTGTATCTCCTCTACCCTATTTACACTCTCTTCTATAGAACTATTTGTATTTCGCTGCTGAAAGGTTTCGGATATGGAGAATGGAAAACCAAGGTAAGAAACCTGATCAAAAGTAACCGCTTCTTCCGCACCGCGGGTATTGGCAACAATTACCAACAGTTTTGAAGTAGTATCGGACAAATCCAGTTGCCCTAAAACTTCTCTTGTATCTGCCATTTGTGGAATTGCTTTTGGGGAAACAAAGCTTCCACAGTCCAAGGTATCAAAGCCCACTTTGAGCAAAGCATTTAAATAATCGACTTTCTGCGCTGTTGGAATGAAATTTTTCCAGCCTTGCATTGCATCGCGGGGACATTCAACTACTTGTATTTTATTGCTGAAATTCATGGCCATTGATCAATCGTTTTAGGATTGCGAAGTTAAGTAAATCGCTATTGGAAAATGTGGGCGAAAAAGCCGATGAAGTTTAAGGTTTCTCAAATGCAGATCCTTCACATACTCATTGAAAGCACACTAAATGGAAGATTTTGACCTTTTGCCTTTATAAAAGATAAACTACAATAATGAAGTTGCTTCAATTTTCTTATCCATTTTTATGTAAACTATCTTACAATGATCTGGTGACAAATTTAATGGTCAATAATAAAGTTAACTTACCTATAATTCCAAAATCACATGATTAAAACGATTGCAATCTTATTATTTATTATTTCTTGCCCTGATTTAAGAGCTCTAACCTCTATACGGAAAATGGATTTTTAGATACCGCTCTCCACTCCCTACTTCCCATACACCTCCAACATTTTTTTCAAGTCTTCTAAGGTATTAATGTCCTCGGGCTTTTTGTCTTGGCGCCACCTGTTGATGCGTGGAAAACGAAGTGCTACACCACTCTTGTGGCGTTTGCTTGCAGCTATTCCTTCAAAGGCTATTTCAAAAACGAGTTCGGGTTTTACAGTGCGAACAGGACCAAACTTTTCTATGGCATTGCGCTTTACAAAAGCATCTACCTGCCTAAACTCTTCATCGGTAAGTCCGCTGTAAGCCCTTGTAAAAGCAACGAGTTTATCACCATCCCTCACAGCAAATGTATAGGCGGTATATAGATTGCTTCTGCGACCCGATCCTTTCTCTGCATATATCATTACGCAGTCTATTACCAATGGATCAATCTTCCACTTCCACCAATCGCCCACCTTGCGACCTACCTGGTAAGTGCTCGATTTTCGCTTGATCATAAACCCTTCTGCTACATGTTCTCTTGAGGTTTCTCGTAGTTCCTCCAACTGTTTCCAGGTGCCGAAGTTTACGATGGGTGAAAGGATGATGGTAGGTGACTGTAATGAGCTGACAATAATTTCTAACTGCTGCCTTCTTTCGTGCAAAGGCTTTTGACGCCAGTCTTCAAAATTGTACTCGAGCAGGTCGTAGGCATAAAAAGTAATGGGCACTTCCTGCAGTAGTTTTTTTGTAATATTCTTTCTGCCTATGCGGGTTTGCATAAGCGCAAATGGCAAAGGCTTGTTGCCCCGGCTTGGAATGATTTCACCATCCAACACAATGCCATCGGGTAATAATTCTTTCAGCACTTCATATTCGGGAAACTTATCAGTCACTAGTTCTTCTCCCCTACTCCAAACAAACAATTGGTTGTTGCGTTTGATCAATTGCCCACGAATACCATCCCACTTCCACTCCACCTGCCAATCCGATGGATCGCCCAATGTATGAGGGTCAGCATCAAGTGCATAAGCCAGGTAAAAAGGATAGGGTTTTGAGTAGTCAACATTTGACGGATGATCGTTGAAAAGATCGGCGAAAATAGTGGTAACAGGATCCCAATTGCCGCTGATGCGATGGGCTATCACTGAAGCTTCGAGGTTGGTAAACTTAGCCAATGCATTGACCATCATTTTTTGCGAAACCCCTATTCGGAAAGCACCTGTTATCAACTTATTGAAGACGAAAACTTCCTGCCGCTTCATACCTTTCCACGAGTCTAAAATGAACTGCTTTTTGATACTTTCCTCTTGCTTTCCAATTTGAGCAAACACCTCGATGTAATAATGCAATGGCTGATTATTGTTACTGTTTTGATCATTGGATTGTGGAAGCAGCAAAGCAATGGTTTCTGCTAAGTCACCAACCGAATGATAGCTTTCGCCAAAAAGCCACCCGGGTAAGTTAGCAAGTTCTACAGCCCACGATATTAGTTGTGTAGTATTGATAGCCCGCTTTGGTCTACGACCGGTGAACAATGCTATTACCCATACTTTGTCTTTGTCGTCGGCTGCCGAAAAATATTGGATAAGTGCTGCAAGCTTAGCCGATGTTTTAGTACTCGTACCAAGAACCTGCACGAGTTCGGCAAACAAGCTAAAGCCTGATGTATGCATCTCTACATTTCCCTTTACAATTGAAGGGTCTTTTGTTGAAGCTATATGAGGTTGTTGGTTATTCATTTTTCAATACCGTATCTTCGGTAATATCTTTTTCTATTGTTGAGCCTTCTTCCTCATTACCGTATTCGGTTGTTACTTCTGCGGATGCAATACCTATTTCATTTAAGTACCTACTTAGTACAGCCGAGTACCCATGTGTGGTAAAAACTTTTTCTGCACCGGTGGCTTTAATTGCTTCCAGCAAACCATCCCAATCCGCATGGTCGCTCATCACAAATCCTGCATCCACATTCTTTCGTCGGGCATTGCCTCGCACCTGCATCCAACCGCTGCAGACACCTATTTGATAAGGCACAAATCTTTTTAGCCATGTCGTACCAACTGCACTAGGTGGTGCAATAACAACACTGCCTGCCAGGTCTACTTTCTTTGTATCTAGTTGTACACGTTTCATGATAGGTAGTTCCCATCCTGCCTGTACCAATGTACCATGAACATTGTAAATTGCCCCATGGGCAAAGATATTCTGGGTAACTTCGCCAATGGCTTTCAATACCCGCTGTGCTTTGCCAAGGCTATAAGCTATTATAACACTGTTAATGCCCAATGATTGATTTTTAATCACCCATTGCTGTATATCGCTATTGATCTGTTTCGTTGTTGGCCATTTGTAGATGGGTAGTCCAAATGTAGACTCTGTGATAAAAGTATTGCACGGCACAGGTTCAAATTGTCCACTGATTCCATCATCAACCACTTTGTAATCTCCGCTAAAAACCCAGACTTCATTATTGTATTCTAGCCTTACTTGCGAAGACCCAATAATATGACCAGCCGGGTGGAAAGAAACTTTCACACCATTTATAAAAATTGCTTCACCCCAATCAATGGTTTCATAAGGATTGTTGCCTAATCGAAGCTGAAGCAATGGCTTGGTGAAAGTATGGCATAGGTAGGCTTTTGATCCCACACGGGCATGGTCGCTGTGTGCATGGGTGATCAATGCTTTATCAACAGGCTTCCAGGGGTCAATATAAAAGTTGCCCTGTGGACAGTAAAGTCCTTTATTGGTGAACTCAATTAGTTCCATTAGAAACGGATAATATATTCATAAAGTGAAAGGATGTTTTAAATGTCAATAATACAACAGTGCTGTATACTTATTGTTTAGTTTATACTAAAAGTAAGCCACTGAATATAGAAGAGATGGTAGCCGCGAATGCACGAATGAAAATTAGTAGTGCTTTTGCGGTAACAAAAAAATATTCATGCATTCGTAGCAAACGAAACTCAGACCTACAGAAAACAACAATTAGTAGTGCACCAACCACCCACATAAATGTCTTTTATTCATCATTGTAGAAAATAAATGATTGAATAGCAACAAAAAAAGCGCATGCACTGCTGCATACGCTTGAATTAAAACTTCATAAAATATATTTAGTAATGCAGTTTTCTTGCTGCTAACCCACCACCACTTGCTTGCTACTCGGTGGCATATCGGCCAATCCTCTGAAGTCAACAGGAACCAACCTGCTAACTCCCGGTTCTTGCATGGTAACTCCATATATCACATCCACTGTACTCATGGTCTGCTTGTTGTGGGTTACAATGATAAACTGACTGTTCTCGCTAAACTGCTTGATCATTTTGGTAAACTTGCCCACGTTTGCATCATCCAACGGTGCATCTACCTCATCCAAAATACAAAAAGGTGCCGGCTTGATTAGATAGATAGAAAACAACAAGGCGGTTGCCGTCAAAGTCTTTTCTCCTCCGCTCAATTGTCCGATACTGCTTGGTCGTTTTCCTTTAGGTTTTGCTATAATGTCAATACCGCTTTCAGCAAGATTGGACGGGTCAACCAATATGAGGTCTCCCATATCTTCTTCAGAAAACAATGTTTTGAAAACCTTTTGGAAGTTTTCTCTTACTGCATTAAAAGTATCCAGAAACTTTTGGTTGGCTGTGGTCTCTACTTCCTGTATAGTTTGTAACAAACTTTCTTTTGCATCTACTAGGTCATTTTTTTGCTCAACAATAAAGTCGTAGCGCTTCTTCATTTCCGTATAGGCCTCGATAGCAGTTGGATTTACTTCGCCCATATTTTCAAGACGCTTCTTCATCCGGTCTGATGCGGTTTGCAACTCCTCAATTGGAGTTTCTGTTAATCTTGGTTGATCCAATACATCATCCAAATTGATTCTAAATTCCACATTCAACCGCTCTTTCATACCAGCTAGTTGAAGTTTCAATTCATTCAACTTGTCTTTTATCTCAGTAAGAATGTGTTCGTGTTGGTCTTTGGTTTTCACCTTCATCCGCAGTTCACTTTCTTTATTGGTTAGTGCGTTTCGTACATTATAATATGCCTGATCTGCTTCATTCAACTTCTTTTCTTCATCCTCTTTCATTCGCATCAAATTCACAAGAAATTCATCATTGTTATTTAATGTCGATTCATTCTCAACTATATTTTGCGAAGCTTCTTCCAGTTGTAACTTGTTGTTTTCTACTTGAAGCGTAAGATCATTCAACTGATTGCTTTTGAATTGCAATTCAGTTTTCAATGCCGAAATTTTGCTTTGCTGCCTGGTAAGATTCAGATTGCTTTCATTGAACTGTCTGTTCAATTCATTATAATCCTGCTCGGCATTTTTATAATCCATCTCCTGCATCTTCATTTCTTCGGTAGCAGCATGAATTTGTTCATTTAGCCCAATAAGCTCTTCTCTAACATCTGCAATTTCGTCTTGGCTATTTGCAAGGCTTGCTTCAAGGTCTTCGAATCGCTTTTGGCTTGCAGTCTGAGATGATTTCAGGTTTTCCAGTTTATTCTGCAACGAAAAAACCTGATTGGTAAGGTTGCTAATTTCATTTTGAGCCTGCCTTATTTGGTTTTCTTTTAGCTGGTTATTATACGCAATCACTTCATCGTGCCGTGCCTGAATATCTGCTTTGATGGCATTTACGATTGCCTCTTGTATTTCAATTTCTTTCCAAAGTTTTTCAAGGTTCTTGGCTCTACCTATTTTTTTACCTTCAAAAAGACCAACACTTCCTCCACTTAAAGAAAACTTCCCTTTTACAAACTTGCCATGCTTTTCTAAAACTACCCCACTATTAAATTCTTGCAATGAAGATTCATCTTCTGCGATGTAAACATTGCACAATAGGTATTCAGCAAGGTTTTTGTATTTTTCATCAACTTCTATAACGTCCAAAGCCTTAATGGTATTGGCAGGTTGATGTTCCTCTGTTTTCTTAAAATTATTGATCCTGTCAAGCAAAAAGAAGTTAGCCTTGCCTTTTTGATTTTTATCCAATAAGTAGATAGCCTGCATTCCTTCCTGCAAATCGTTTACAACATAGTAGTTCAGGTAGGGCTCCAAAACGTTTTCAACTGCTGCTCGGTATTCTTCTTTAACGTAAATCGTATCGGACAAAATAGGAGCAGTATAATTCCAGTTTTCATTTTTATGCAGAAATTTGACACTTTCCGGATAGCCCTCCATGCTGTCAATCAAACTTTTCAGCAATGCATGTTCATTTCTTTTGCTATCCAGTTTGCGATTTTCTTCAGCAAGGTTATTGCGCAAACCTTCCATTTGCTGTTGGGTTTCCAGTATTCTTTGCTTAGTAGATTCGTGTATTTCCTGCAGCTCTAATAATTCAGTTTTTTTATGCTCTAATTCTTGTTCCTTTTCAATGCGCTGTTCTTCCAGTTGTTTCAATTGACCATCGCGCTGTTGACGCTCATCCTGCAGTTGAGCGATGGCTCTTTGAAGGTTCATGATGCTGGTATCGGCAATGGCCACTTTTTTCTCGGCGTCAAATTGAAGACGTTGTACTTGTTGATACTTTTTTCTCAACTCATCCACTGCTACCCGCTTATCATCAAATATTTGACGACGGTTCTGAACATCCATTTTCACATCATCCACCTGCTGCTGAAGGGTGATTAATTTGCCTTCTTCATCTCCTAATTGTAGTGTAGTAAATTCAATGCTCTCACCTATTCCAGTTAACTGACCTTCAGCTTTATCCAAAAATGATTTGATGCTAGCTTCCTTTTCTTTAAGGTATTGAAGTTTTTGCTGAGCAAGTTTCTTTTCATTTTCATGTGTTCTGAGTTTTTGTACCAAATCATTAAACTCATGCTGCATGATCTGAAGTGCTTTCTCTTGTTCAATGAAGCCTACTTTCTCCTGCTCAATAGCCGCGTCTTCAGTCGCTATTTCAGCCTCCAAGCGCACTTTCTTGTCGGTCTCAGTTTCTTGTTGCTCGTTTAAGTTATGGTATGTATCATTGAAACCATGTAGCGAAGCTTTGGCAAGTTCCAGTGAAATTTCTTTGTAATCCTTTTTTATTTCAAAATACTTCTCAGCCTTTTTTGCCTGGTTTTCAAGCGATTTGAGTTGATTATTGATTTCGAATAACAAGTCTTCGATGCGATTGAGGTCTCCTTCGGTAGCATCTAATTTTGCTTTCGCTTCTTTTTTACGGGTTTTGTAGATGGTAATACCAGCAGCTTGCTCCAACATACGGCGGCGGCTGTTTTCTTTGTCACGGATAATGTCGTCCACCATGCCAAGTTCGATGATGGCATAACTGTCAGTGCTAATACCGGTATCCATAAAAAGATTGTGGATATCTTTCATTCGACAAGTCACATCATTTAGGCGGTATTCACTATCCCCGTTTTTATAAAACTTCCGGCTAACAGTGACTGTACTGAACTCTGTTGGCAAAAGGTTTTTAGTATTTTCAAAAGTGAGACTTACCTCTGCCAAACCACTTGCGCTTCTAGTCTTACTACCATTGAAAACCAATGCTTCCAGGTTCTCACTTCTTAATGCGCTGATTTTTTGCTCACCTATCACCCAACGGATGCTATCAATGATGTTGCTTTTGCCACAACCGTTTGGCCCAATAATGCCGGTTATGCCCTCATCAAAGTTAATAACAGTTTTATCAGCAAAACTCTTGAAGCCCTTGATTTCTAAACTTTTAAGTCTCATGTATTTACAATTATGAATGCAGGATTTTGAATAAAAAATAAAGGAATAGGTGATTTTAATTCTGCATTTTCAATTCATCAAACTACATTATCGCAACTGCGAACATACTATAAAACAGCGACTGCTGCTAGTGTTGGGTAGATATTGTGCATAGGGTGTGGATTAGGTTGTGTTAAGTGGGGAAAAGGCTATATTGAATGTGAAATAAGTGTGGGGATTTTAAGCAAATGAAATCTTGTTCCGGGGCCGGGATCGAAGTCTACAGTACCTTTAGAAGTTCCAGTTGTGAGAATATTGCCCAAAGGGTCTATGGATACTCAATAACCCTCATCAACGTTTGTACCGCCCATTCCCAAAGCCCACTGAACATTTGCATGCTGAGCATAACAATAATTTTCAATAAAATATTGGCAAGTGAAAAATGTGACTAAGGCGAAAAGTTGTTTCATAAATTTATTACTCAAGTGTATAAACATCGCCACAAATTTAATTGATTATAAGCTAAATAAATCGAACAAATTTAGACTGTTTTAAGAGGTCCAAAGGAGACTTAAATGTATAATTATAACGAGGACCGTATCCGGCAAATTAAACCAAGTTTCAATTCTACTTTTCCATTTTCATTTGAACAATAATCTTTTGCACAACTTTATGTATAAACCCATGTTTCAAATACAAGCCCATCACTTACAGGATTATCATGAAGTTAATTTAGTCTTTTTCTCTTTCCGGAATTTTCCATCTGTGCTTTGTAAGATTGCTTGAGACCCCTGCATAGGTTTAAGATTTAATGGCAACCAATGGGCTAACAATAGCAACTATCATAAACTGCGAAGGGTCCCTGCCGAAGACACCACGCGGACGAGATAAACCATTTATGGCCGGCTGTTTTTTGTGCTTTTTTGGATTTGTCGGGCAAGCATACTTTTTTTCAATGCCATTAAAAAGCATAAAAGTTCAATGGGTTTCTTTAGCTCCTACATGGTTTTGATTTTTTGTACCTGGCATAAGCATAAAACGACTACTCATGTTGGTTTTGAGCATTTGTAAGTTCTCCTTCCATTCAATAGCTTTTTTTCTACATCACAATCATAATTTCTACCCGTCGGTTTTGTGAACGGCCTGCTTCGGTATCGTTGGTTGCTGCGGGTTTGGTCTGCCCGTAGCCTACAGGCTGTAATTTTATATCAGCAGGAATATTGTTTTTTTGCAACGCTGTCAACACAGACTTTGCCCGGTCTTCAGATAGTTTTTGGTTAGCATCGGGCTTGCCCGTATTATCTGTATGTCCGTCTATACGCACCTTGCTACCGGGATAAGATTTAATTACATCTGCTACCAAGGCAATGGTCTCAGCCGAACCGACTTTTAGATCGTATTTGCCTACATCAAACAATATACTGTTGGGGAGTTCTATTTTGATGCCTTCTTTAGTCACCGTTGCATTCACCTTTTTGGCCGCAGTTGACAACTTTGAAGAGTAATTGTCAAGGTTAAAGATTGTTTTCTCTTTTCCGGGTGGTGTAATAAAAAGTTGAACACCCAACTCAGTAGCCGGCCCCTGAAAAAACCAGACTTTTATTTTATGTACACCTTGTGCCAACTGAGACTTTCCATCCTTTTCTGTAAAGCCTTGTATGGCATCGTTGTCAATAATTTCTTTGTCGTCTATCCACAGGCGGGTGCCATCATCAGATGCAATGGTCCAGTTATAGGTACCGGCCTTGGCAATTTCAAAAGTACCGGTATATAAAATGCCAAACCACTCAAACCGGTTGGTAATACCGGGAAAGCCCTCGATAAACTCTCTTACCGGAATGTCCAAAGCCTTGGTATAAACTATACCCTCTACTTTGCGGTTGGCAATATCGTCTGGCATTTTTTCTGTATTTTCTTCCAGGAAATAAATAGACCCTTTCAGGTTGACAAGGCCCAGTTCTTTGGTACCAAAATTACCTTGTCCCTGTGCAGGCAATTGGTTACAAAATACCATCATGCTAAGCACGAAAAAAATGGAAATCGTTTTCATAAAGCAATCGTTTTAAAAGTGAAAAAGCAATTTAACTTGTAATATAAGGTAATATTTTAAAAATGCAAAGGCTGCACAGAGAATCAGCAGCGAAAACAATACTGCAGATGCTGTGGCCCCGATAGTCGAAATGTTCCGAAGGATCACTTCGTCCTGACGGGTTCTCCTTTTATAGCCTTGCGTGCCGGCAAAGGCAACCTGGCATTCAAATCATTTAAGCTAAAATATCGCTTCTTGATTAAGTTTAGCAAAGCGAACCTAAATGCATTTCATATTGTAGATTTCCGACCGGTACATTAGATCATATTTGCCGCAAACAACTTGTCCCGACACTTCCTATCGTGTGGACACATTTCTCATTATTTCATAACCTTCATAAGCTGCTTTAAAATATTTCAAGCATATCCACATAGTTGTTATACCTGGATGCCGTTTGCTTTCATATCCTTTCCACCCTCCCTGTCTTACTATTGCCCATACATAGCGTTTCAGATTTTTGGTTTGGTAAAGATTTTTTTGTTATGCTGTTTTTCCTTCAAGATGTATTATCTGATGTTCTAAAAATGCCTGTTCCTCTGCTGTAAAACAACTATCAGCACTAAGTTCTATCTCCGGCTCTGCATAGGCTAGCCTCATCAAAAACAGTTTGATAATCACTTCCTTTATCATCAGGCACAGTTTGCGCACAGAGGAAGCATATTCCAATTCTGACGCTTCTATGTTGTAGCCTTCTTTCTTTACAATTTTAAATACTTCTTCAATCCTCCATCTCCAACTATACCATGCATCAATCCAATGTGGTGTACGATGCGTTGTTTGCATCGGTATGGGCTACGCTCAACCAATTTGGCAACACAGCAAACGTACAAATGGGGATGATAGCTGTATTGCATACATGGGGCCAAAACC
>JANMZN010000192.1:0-4003 GCA_031383285.1 Segetibacter sp. | reverse complement strand
TGGGGAGTTATCCTGCCGCAGTACCTTCTACTGAAGACCATTTTATTGTAGGAGAATTGTATGAATTAAAACAAGCGGAAGATTTTTCGTGGGCAATAGCACAACTGGATGAATATGAAGGAGTAAACCCAGGCGAAGATGAATTGCCTCTTTATAAACGTGATATTGCAGAAGTGCAAATCAAAGATGAAAAAACCAATGCATGGATTTATTGGTTTATTGGGAATGTAGAAGGACAGCCCGTAATTTCTTCGGGGGATGTAAAAGACTTCATCAAACAAAAAAGCAGACTCTGATTACTATTGCTAGATGATCGCTTTAATGGTTTTAAGTGCTATGCATAATCTCAGTTCATTTTTTAAATTCAATCGTTGTCGTTTAAAACTGACTAATGACCTTACCCTCCGGTAAAAAAATATATTTCCTTTCTGATTTTCATCTTGGCGCACCAAACCATGCTGACAGTTTAGCAAGAGAGAAGAAAATTGTATCATTTCTCACCAGTATTCAAAACGATGCCGCAGCCATCTTTATAGTTGGAGATATGTTTGATTTCTGGTTTGAATACAAATACGTCACCCCCAAAGGATATGTAAGACTGCTAGGTAAATTAGCTGAAATAACTGATAATGGCATTCCTATACATTTCTTCGTTGGCAATCATGATATGTGGATGCGAGGGTACTTTGAACAGGAGTTAAATATCCCAGTTTATTTTGAACCAAAAGAATTCAACTTCAATAATAATCGATTTTATATTGGACACGGCGATGGGCTCGGGCCTGAAGATCATGGATACAAACTGATTAAAAGTATTTTTAGGAATAAAATTTGTCAGTGGTTATTTGCTCTGCTGCACCCAACAGTTGGTATTGGGCTGGCAAATTTTTTCAGCAGAAAAAGTAGGAAAAAGACTGGAGCTGATGATGAATTATTCTTAGGTGCAGACAAGGAATGGCTAATTATTTATTCAAAAGAAGTTTTGGCAAAAGAGCTCTATCATTTTTTTGTTTTTGGTCATAGACATTTGCCGCTCGATTTAAAGCTAACAGATGAAAGCAGGTACGTAAACCTGGGAGATTGGATAAAATATTTTAGCTATGCCGTATTCGATGGGCAACAAATGGAATTAAAAAAATGGACTTGAGAAAATTCATTTCATCATTTTTATCATTTTGCCTTGTCACCGCTTCATGGTGTCAATCGGACACGTCTTTAAAAGTTTCGCTACCGGCTACCATTGCCACAAATGTTACAGATTTTACTACAGATAATCTTGGAAATATTTTTATTGTAACACCATCAAACCAAATAAAAAAACTAAGTGCAAAAGGAGATTCTATTGGTGTTTATAATGATGTAAAAAGGTACGGAAGAATAGCTTTTATTGATGCCACCAATCCCTTAAAACTATTGGTTTATTACACAGACTTTTCAACCATTGTGGTATTAGACCGATTTCTGAACAAAAGAAATACCATTGACCTGCGTCGGTTGAATATGATGCAGGTAAAAGCTATTACTTCTAGCTATGACAATAACTATTGGGTATACGACGAACTGGATAATAAGCTGAGGAAAATAGATGACAATGGGAATATAATGGTTGAGTCGGCAGACTTGCGACAGGCATTGTCTTTTGCGCCTCAACCTGTTGTGATGTACGATCGGGAAGGTCAGCTATACATGTATGACCCTGCGCAAGGAATGTTTGTTTTTGATTACTATGGTGCAAAGAAAAATTTGTGGTCATTATTACACTTAAGCGATGTACAGGTGCTTGATAAAAATACTATCAGCGGAAGTGACAGCGCAGGTATTATTTTATACAAACCAAGTAGTTTTCTACTCCAATCTTATCATGTATTTGAAGATCAAAAACGGTTTAAAAAAATCAACTTCAACAACAATAAAATATACGGTCTTACTTATGATGGAATGTTGGAAGTCTATGCAATAATAAAATAAGGGAAGTCGCTTAATGATGAGCGAAACCATTATTTACGATTTCTCCCAATTCTTTATCTATTTGAGCATACTTACCAAACTCTACCACCCGACCAATTTCTTTGCCTTTTATTAGTACGATAAAAGTAGGCACATTGGTTACGTTATAAACCTTGTGCAAATCATCGGGGCCAATTTTTGTACGATCAACTGCTACCAATGTAATGTTGCTTTCGGGATAACCACTTTTCTCTACCAAACGATACAACAACGGCAACATAGCCTGAGTATCCTCGCACCATGTACCCCCAAAAACAATTAGTTTAAAGTCGTTAGCATGCCTACGAAATACATCTACTGCTAAAGAATCTGCAATACCATACTTCATATTCTCCCGAAACCACTTAAAAGTAGGATCGCTGTCCAAAACCGATTTGTTGATGTAACCTTTCAGCACTTTTTCCTTGTCATCTGCTATTACAATATAATTGGCTTTAGGGCCACTCATTTGATTTGAAGATGAACATGAAATAAACAAGGAAAAAAAGATGGCTACTATAATTATTTTATTCATTACTGCAAGTTAGCTTTCAAGTCTAATAGAAAGCCTTTAAATTTTTGTAAAGTATTGGTGAGCTGCATTTCAATATCGGCCCTTTTCCTATGCGTTTTCAAATAATCTTTGGCTCCTTCTATGGTGTATTTTTTTTCGCGAAGTAAGTGATAAATCAATTGAAGGTTTTTTACATCCTCTGGCCTGAATAGCCGATCACCCTTTCTGTTTTTCCTAGGCTTAAGTACATCAAATTCATTCTCCCAAAAACGAAGCAACGATGTATTGACCCTAAACCAGCTAGCCACCTCACTAATGGCATAATATTGTTTCTGAAACAAAGTTTCATCATCAGGTATTTCAATCAGGTCAACTTCTGCTTCTATTTCTTTCAGAGATTTTCTGCCCCGTTTTTGAGGCATTTTTGGTAGTTTATCCGTCTTAAGTTTTGGAGCAGCTACCTTTGAAATTTTTATTTCTTCTATTTCCTTTTCCGCAATAAATGGTTGCTTTACTGTGATAATTTCCATTTCTTCCTTTTCATCGACTAGCACACCTTCGCTTGGAAAAAAAACTTCCTCTTCCTTTGGTTCCGCTTGATATTCTTCATCTTCAATTGGCACGACCACTTCTTCAACCTCATCCCTGATGGCGTCCACCATGTCGAATACTTGCTCAGTTTCTAATACAACATCTTCACCTTCATAATCCTCCGCTATCAATTCCTCTTGTTCAACAATTATAGTTTCATCCGCGATAAGCTGCTCCGCTTCAAAATCATCCATAGTATCAGACATCTCAATATCTTCAATAACAAATCCATGATCATCAACTTGATCAACAATTTCTTCTTCTGCAACTTCATTTACAAACTGCTGCTCTAGGATTGGTTCTTCCAATAATAATTCCGTGCTATTTTCAGATTCTTCAAATGCTTGTTCTTTGGCAATTCCTATGTCATCTTCAATTAAATGATCAATCGAGTCCACATGCCCCACTTCATCCGCAGATTGGATAAGTTCAATTATTTCCTGCTTTTCATCAATTACTTCTTCAACCACAGCATCTTCAGGCGGCTTCACCGGAAAAGCTTTTTTCTTCTTGGCGATGGGCCCCGGGTTTATTACATTTCCAAATAGGTCTAGCTGTTCCATATTGTAAAAATATGAAATGATGCCTGCCGTTTTACTTTTAAAACTATTTAGTGGATAAATGGGGATGGATGGTGAATTGTGCAATTGGGAATTTGGTAAACCGGGCTATTGAACTGGTGAAAATTCAAGTACTCTTACTCTAAGCAAAATGAAATAATATCATCCAAAAAGAGTAAATATTTATTTTTTCTCCCAATTCTAAACGCTTTCTAATCCAAACTTTGATTACTAGCTGCTGCCAATTTCACCATTCTGTCAAATTGAGCCGGCGTAAGGTCGTTGTAGAAGAAGTAAACCGGATCAACTGGAGTATTGTTTTTATGAACTTCGTAGTGGCAATGCGGGCCGG
>JANMZN010000181.1:0-19622 GCA_031383285.1 Segetibacter sp. | reverse complement strand
GCTCCCATTTCAAAGTGCAGTATTTGATTTTTCAGATGATAGTTTCTTCAAGAAAATTGCAGATTTGGCTGAGCAATATGCAAAAAGTACAGAAATGAAAAGCATGAACGGCAATAGAGGTTCTAAGCATTTTATATATGTTAATAGAACTTTTTTCGGGTTGTATAATCTGATGTATGATCTCAAATCTACCAGTGTAGTCATTAATAATTACCTCCAGTTTTAGAAGCAGTCTGTTGATTGTTTAAGACTGAAAATCAAAAATAGCATTCTTATTATGCGTAATATTGTTATTGTAGGAGCAGGCAAAGGTATTGGGTTAGCTACGGCTTCATTGCTTCATCAACAGGATCATTTATATACAATCTCAAGAACACCGACTTTAGAACTTGATAGTCTCAATACTCAATATCACCAATTAGATGTTTCGAGAGATTCGTTAGACCAATTGTCTGATCTTCCGGAAGTTATTCATGGGTTGGTGTATTGTCCCGGGTCAATCAACCTAAAACCCTTTAACAGGTTGACTGTTGATGATTTTACTAAAGATTTTCATCAGAATGTATTGGGGGCTGTTTTATTGATACAAAAATTATTGCCAAACTTGAAGAAAGCCAATGGGGCTAGCATTGTTTTGTTCAGCACTGTCGCAGCCAAGTTAGGAATGCCTTTTCATGCTTCCATTGCTGCTTCAAAAGCCGCAGTAGAAGGATTGGCAAAAAGTTTGGCAGCAGAGTTTGCGGCATTTAAAATAAGGGTAAATGTTATTGCCCCTTCACTTACCGATACACCTTTGGCTGGAGTATTATTAAACTCCGACGAAAAGAAAGAGGCTGCCGGCAAAAGACATCCTTTGCAACGGGTAGGTACTGCTGACGAAATGGGTAAAATGGTTGTTTTTCTATTAAGCGAAAATAGTAGTTGGACCACTGGACAAATTATAGGTGTAGACGGTGGTTTGGGAAGCTTAAAAGTTTAATGAAAATCAGTAGGTAAGCAGGATAATTATGGTTTAAAAGTAAAGAGCGGCAATACTCCCACAAATGGCTTTGATGAGCATTAAACCGTCAATGATAATAAGATAATAAAATATTGACCGCCGCTTTTGTAGAGACCAAGCCACGGCCATAAGTAGTATAAATGGAATAGAATTGATGATTGTTTTTCCTATGCTGAAGTTGTGATTAATTCCCCAAGCTAGAAATGAACCATATCCAATTAGGGATAAGGGTAAGATGATTGTAAAGATTGTCTTCCTTAATCCGGATTTTACTATAAATGTTTTCAATTGCATGTTTGAATCTGATGCATAGTCTTTTATGTCGAACAGGATACTTAATACACTGACGAACATAAAATTTTTGATAAATAATAGCAGGCCCAATTGAGAAATCACGTATGATTTGTTGTTGATAATACAATAGTAAATCGCAGGATATACTGTAACCATCCCAGCCCAACAAAATCCTATTTCAAAAGGTTTTAACCACCCAATTGTTCTTAATTTAAACCTTCGAACCAATCGATGATTAAATCCATAATACAGTCCGGCAATAACGGGAAAAGAAAGCATTAGCAGCCAGGTAAATAATGTAAGTTGTATCAGTTGTTGCCTGTGCTTTATTGCAAAAACAAAAAACAAAATCAATAAAAATGCTAAGAAAAGTAATTGTAAATTTTTCAAGGATTTTTCATGCTTTTTATACCAATCAGCTCTTGTGTTTTGAATATTAATTGGGGGCTTTTCAGCTAAGTATGCCAAACTATAATAAAGTACTGAAGCAAAAAATGTCATACTATAGAACGTCAAACTTTTCAGCAGGAAATTTTGTTGAAGGGTACTTTAAATTGACAGTGCAATGGCACAAATACCATAAAAAAGATTGCCAAAAAAAATAAATCTTGTAATTTTTTTCATTCAAAACGATTATGAAACTTGATTTACTAATTGAAAGAATAATAAAATTTCAATCTGAAAAATTTCCAAATCTTTGTCATTCTTACGACAGGTTTTTTATTGTGACGTACTGTTTATTGCCTAATGCCATTGTTTGCAAAGAAAATTGTTGAAATTTATTTTATTAAAACAGCTACATTTTAAAAAATTGATGTTCTTTTACAATCAATTAATTTTCTAGATCAATTTATTTTTTGCAGGAATTGGTAATGAAGCAATGTAGGAAATTAAATTTTTGAAAAAAAACGTTTGTTATTTACGCTAATGATGATGACCTTTCATTAAATTTACTAAATAAATTAACCTGATAATGTTTATAACGGATAACCACTTACAGTTTGCTACTGGAAAAATAGAATCTGAAGTTGATTTTATTAGGCAGGCTAGTTCTATTACTTCTGCTTTTTCCGTAGATGATGATGACTTTGATGATGATGATTTGGATGAAGATGATGATCTTGACATCGATGAAATTGAAGTGGAAGAAATTGAAGTGGAAGAAATTGAAGAAATTGATCCCGTTATTGAAGAGATTGATTTAGACGAAGATATCGATCTAGACGAAGATATCGATCTAGAAGAAGAAGATGATGAAGATGATGATGACCTTTAGGTTAGGAATGATAATAGGCATATAAACTATTTGCCTATTGCTTTTTCTAAATCTATCCAATAAATATCATCACTCGAATTTCCAGAGCTTTTTAGCATTTCTAACAAGTCTTTGTAGGTAGTTGATTTTTTTTGAGCCATAGTATTCCTATTGCTTGCAAAAAACAGTGTCTTGTTATTTCTAGTTACAAAAGGACAGTAATCCAAATAAGGGGAATTAACTGCTTTAATGTTTACAGCGGTAGACCATTTATTGTCATGTTTATTGCTGATATATAAATCACCTCCCCCTTGTTCGTCTGATCGGCCTTTGTACGACGTGAAAATAATAAATGTTTCTTCTGCATTTACATACGCATTAAATTCATCTCCGGCGGTATTAATAGTAGTATCAAGTATTTCCCTTTCCAAGTATTTTCCATTTACGTTCCTGCATAGAACGATGTCTTCTTCTCCGTATCCATTTATGGGTTCTATGGTGAAATAAATGTTGCCTGTTCGTGTTACTGAAGGATAAAATTCATTTTTTAATGAATTGATGGTTGTTCCTAGATTAATAGGATCCCCCCATCCTGATTTTTCTTTTTCTACCTTCCAGATGTCGAAATCATTAATAGAATCAGCATCATTAATTTGCCTGTCTGAAGAAAAAAAGACCGTTTTGCCATCTGTAGAAAAGAATGCTTCAAGATCTCGTGATTTGCCAGAAAATGGTGCTATAGAAGGTGGAGACCAAATACCATTTGTTTTATTTAGATAAATAATTGTACTTTTCAAAAACTTTGCGGATTGAATAGTAGAGAATATTTCATTTCCATTAGGTGAAATCTCTATTGTTTAATTCGTCGGAAATGATAGCTGGGGCAAATATGAATGGTTCTGAAGGAGCATGGGTTTTGAGCAATAAATTAATGTCTTGGGTAGGGGCAGCTATAGGAATTGTTAACAGAATAGCTAAGTAAAAAATTTGTATCATGAATAGCTATTTAATGTACTAAATGAATTTATTATTGAAATGGATTCAAATGTAAAACGGTCCTTTCGCAATAGTTCTATTTTTATAAAGATAAACTAAACGAAATGTGGAATGCCTGGAATTAACAATTCAAATCTAAGTTGAACAATATAATAGTTAAAACAATAGTTTATATTTATAGTATCAAATTTAGTTTTTATGAAATCACAATGTAATTTCTCTGTTGGTTCAAAAAGCTTTAAAACCGAAGCCGAAGTAATTGGCTTAACGCACCAGATCGAGCAAATACAAATTTCCGGCAATAGTATCTCTATTGTGCTGCAAAATAACCGCCCTTTGTTAGATGCAATTGACTCCAAAAATCCATTAACATGGAAACTCATTCGAGGCGAAATGAAAGATATTGCAATCCTCCATTCCATCATACAAAAACTTGAACAAGGTATTTCAAGATCTGGTGGCAAGCTGCAATAGGCATGCTCGATTGCAAAATGATTTTCTTCATTTGATTGATACTTAAATATTGATTTCTTTTTAATAGGCAATTAATACATTTTGGCTTGTTCTTCTATTGCAGCATTATGATATTTCAAATTCAGTTTATTACTTAACAAACTTATATAGGCTCAACGCTTACTTTTGTTGAAATGAAACCAAGACTGGTTGTAATAGGAGGTGGAGCTGCAGGCTTTTTTTGTGCTGTCAATGCAGCGAGGATGAATCCCTCACTCTCGGTAACTATAGTTGAAAAAAGTAGTAAACTATTATCCAAAGTAAGGGTAAGTGGTGGTGGCAGGTGTAACGTTACACATGCCTGTTATGAGACTTCTGCATTGGTTAAAAAATATCCTCGTGGTACTAATTTTTTGAAAAAAGCTTTTAATCATTTTGGCGCAAAACAATGCTTAGAATGGTTTGCGAATCGAGGTGTCATCTTAAAAACAGAAGCAGATGGAAGAATGTTTCCTGAATCAAATAACTCGCAAACCATTATTGATTGCCTGCTAAAAGAAGCAAATATTTATGGGATAAATATAATGATGAACAGGGAGGTGAAGCGTATTCAAGAGCCTCAAAATACTGAACTGCAAAAAGGCTTTTCTATGAAGTTTTCTACAGGGGAAACAATAGAATCTGAATATGTTGTGGTTGCGTGTGGCGGCTATCCTAAATCGTCCATGTTTTCTTGGTTGGTTAATCTTGGGCATCACATTGAAGACCCTGTTCCATCATTATTTACTTTTAATATGCCTGGAAATAGCATTACTGAATTAATGGGGGTGAGTGTAGAAAATGCGGCAGTAAAAGTAATAGGCACCAAATTAGCAGATGAAGGACCTCTACTGATTACCCATTGGGGGATGAGTGGACCTGCTATTCTGAAATTATCGGCATGGGGTGCACGTGAACTGGCAAATCGTCAATATGAATACACCATTATTGTCAATTGGATACCAAACTACAATGAAGCGCAACTTCGCGACGATTGGTCAACAATCAGGCAGCAACTATCAGCCCAAAAAATTAGCAATCGCAACCCTTTTGGTCTACCAAGTCGGTTATGGGTTTACCTTCTTAATCAAAGTCAGGTAAAAGAGGACATTCGCTGGGCTGATCTTCCCGGCAAAGAGCAGAATAAGTTAATTAAGAACCTCGTTTCACAAGAATTTAATGTTAAGGGAAAGACCACATTTAAAGAAGAGTTTGTTACTTGTGGCGGCATCAGGCTAACTGAAGTAGATCCGAATACTTTACAAAGTAGGGTTGTCCCTAACTTATTTTTTGCTGGAGAAATTTTGGATGTGGATGGCGTAACTGGAGGTTTCAACTTTCAACATGCATGGACGAGCGGTTGGATTGCAGCTCAAGCTATAGCCGGCAATCAATAATCTTAGCCTATTAGTAAAATAAGAGAGTACCTACATTATTTGCATCTATTTAAATGCTGATCAACGCTCTCTTAAATAAATATGTAAATAATTTTTCCTTTCACTTTGTTTTTTGAAGTTGAATTCCGAACTACCTTAATGAGAATTTGCTCATTTCTTGGGTATCAAAATTGTTTGGGATCAAAATAAAATCAAACAAAATACTCACTCTTATAAGTCTGATCAACCGCTCATCCAAAAGAATTGTGTTATTAATATATTTCTAACTTATTTTAGATTCTTAATTGATAACACATGAAAAAAGAATTACTAGCCATTGCATTAAGTATTATGTCTTCCATGGCATTACAAGCGCAGCAAAAAGATCCTGAATCACCTGCTTCAAAGCAACCACTTGATAAGTCTGCTATTGCAGTTGCTGCTGATACTGCAAAAAGTAAGAAGCCTACAATAGCAGATAAAACAAAATCATGTAGAAAAATTGAAGGGCTTTTGACTGTTTATCAGGATACAGTTACAGGGTCGGTTCAATTGTTCATTAAGAAAGCGCAAATAGGGAAAGAGTTTATTTACCAAAGCTTCTCTATTAGTGGGCCAACAGCCCTTTCGCTTAATCAGAGTATGCACAGAAGTAACGAGATTTTCAAAATTGCCAAAGCATTTGACAAACTTGAATTTCATGAAGTAAATACAAAATTTTACTATGATAAAAACAATGCTGTAAGCAAAACAGCAGGTGTAGATGTGCCTGAAGCTGTTTTGCTTTCAGAAAAGGTAGTAGCAGAAGATGCTTATGGTTATTTAATAAGTGCTGATGGATTGTTATTGAGCGAAAAAATGGATCCTGTAAAGCCGTTGGCACCGATGGGTGCGCCTCCAACTGCATTTTTCAACCTTGGATCTTTGTCAGTTTCTAAGTCAAAATACAATAGCATCAGATCTTTTCCTGACAATACAGATGTTCAGGTAGACCTTGCTTATGATAACCCTAGTCCATATAATGGTGGTGGAAACGACATTACAGATGCGAGATATATTAGAGTAAGGATACAACATAGTTTTATCGAAATGCCAAAGAACGATTACCGGCCTCGCTTTGATGATCCTAGAATAGGATACTTTACGCAGGAAGTTAACAACCAAACCAGTATTGAAGCGGTTAATTACCGAGATATTATTAACCGTTGGAATCTTGTGAAAAAAGATCCTTCAGCTGCGTTGAGTGAGCCCGTTCAGCCAATAACTTGGTGGATAGAAAACACCACACCCGTTGAATATCGCCAGACAATAAAAGAAGCCGGTGAAAAATGGAATGAGGCCTTTGAAAAGGCTGGTTTCAAAAATGCAGTGGTCATGAAGATTATGCCTGAGAATGCGGAGTGGGATCCAAGCGATATTAGATACAATGTCATAAGATGGGTTTCATCTGCTCAACCACAATACGGAGCCATCGGACCCAGTTTTGTAAATCCAAGAACAGGTCAGATTTTAGGATCAGATATAACAGTAGAATGGTTTAGTGGAAGTGCTACACCTATTTTTGATGAATTATATACAGCGCCAACCGCAAGCGAATTGGTATTTCCTGGTATGAAGAGCGATCATTTTACAACGTGTTCTATGGCACATGAACTGAAGATGCAATATACAGCCGGACTAACCACGTTAGAAGCCGCCGGAGCACCAGAGATGGATATCAAGGAAATGCACAAGCAGTTTCTCTATTATTTGATATTGCACGAAATGGGTCATACCCTAGGCTTGAATCACAACATGAAGTCTAGCCAAATGCTAAAACCTTCAGAAGTGAACAATACCGCTATTACGCATACAAAAGGTCTTATCGGAAGTGTAATGGATTATCCGGCAATAAATATAAGCCTTGACAGAAGTCAGCAAGGAGATTATTATACAACTAAACCCGGACCTTATGATTTATGGGCTATTGAATTTGGATATACACCTGTAGCCGAGAGTGGGGAAGAAGCATTCCGCAAAAAAGTGTTGAGTAGAAGTGTTGAGCCTGATCTTGCATTTGGTAACGATGCGGATGATATGCGTGCAGCAGGAAAAGCGATTGACCCAAGAGTAAATGTAAACGATATGAGCAATGATGCCATCGCTTATGCAGAAGATCGTTTTAAATTGGTAAACAATATTATTCCAAAACTAAAAGATAAGTACAGCAAAGATGGGAGAGGGTATGCTGAACTAAAAGCCAGGTTCAATACACTCAATGGTCAGCGGATGAATATGATCAATGTCGTGAATCGATATGTTGGTGGGGTATTTATTGATCGCAGTTTTGTTGGTCAGAATACTAGCAATAAGCCTTATACACCTGTTCCACTAGCTACGCAAAAAAGAGCAATGGACTTATTAGCGAAATATGTTTTTGCGCCTGATGCTTTTAAAGCGGATTCTTATTTGCTTCCTTTTTTGCAAAGCCAACGTAGAGGGTACAATTTCATGAGTACTACAGAAGACCCAAAGGTTAACAATACCTATCTGGCTATGGGGACTGCTGCGTTTACACATATCCTTCACCCTACTACAACTTTGCGCATTACCAATAGTCGGATGTACGGAAATCAGTATAGCCTTATAGATGTGATCAATGACTTGACTTCGGCCATTTTTGATGCGGATTTGAAAGGGAATGTAAACACTTACAGACAGTATTTACAAACTGGATATGTAAAACAACTTGCTCAATTAGCAGATGAAAAATCAGGTGCCGACGATGTTACCAAAGCGTCTTCCCGTTATGCACTGAAAAAAATAAAAGCAAAAATGAATACACTTGCAGTTTCCAACGAAGAAACCAAAGCTCACCGAAGCAACCTTGTTTTTATTGTTGATAATGTATTGACTGTAAAATAAAAATAATTTGCTTTGCACTTCTAGATAAGCTGTTCCGAAAGGGCAGCTTATTTTTATTTTTAGACACGAAGTAAATATAAATTCAGAAAAGGTTACCGCACATGTAAAATAGCCAAAACAAAATCAGTAACTTTAGTGAAACCTGAAAATCAGGCTAATCAATAGTTCCAAATGGTATGTTGTATAGTGTAATTAAAAGCGAAATTATACAAATTTATGTGGGGTACATTCGCTATTAAGCATTCTTTTCTATTATATAAAATGATTAATGAGCAGCTTGAATATCGCCCCAATTTTCACCATTTTTTATTCTGTAAATTTGAGTCTCTGATATTTTAAATTGCTTAATAAGGAGTTTCATTGGCTTGCCTTGATTGAGCATTTTTTTAAGTAGCATTACTTTGGTGACAGTCAATTTGGTCGTTTTTGAATTTTCGGTTCTAACGTACTTCTTGTCCTTTTTTACCTGAATAACCAAAGGGCTACTTTGCTGATGCTTATAATTTTCTTCGAGAGTCATCCATTTTAAATTGGTGACTTTATTGTTTAGTTTTTCATGGTCTATATGCCCAACAACTGTTTGCTTGGTAGATGGTTTTTTTAGAAAATATTCAGCGACTAGTCTATGAATCAACGAATGATAATTGATAGTTCTGGCTTTTAGGTCTGCTTTGTACTTATCGCTCAAATTCTTTTTTAATCCAGCTAACAATTCTGTCGTTTCCTTAATTATTTTTTTGCTATCGTTGTTTGCAGTTTGCTCTTTTAAAACGCTTGCCAGTTTGTAGACTTGCTTTTGTAAGTAATCGAATTTCTTTTGCATTTTTTCATCTCTTGGCCTGTATAGTTTTAGCCTGATGATTCTGTATCCATTAATCATAGATCCTTTTACAATATTTCCATCAGATACTTTGTTGAAAGTCCGGAGCCTTCCAAAATTTGAAACTTCTGTTCGACCTTCATTTGTGTATTCAAAATCAAATACAATGGTCTTCCATTTTTCGCCAGGGAAATCTTTTGTCATATGCGCAGTTAAAAGGATGAATAAGTAATTTTCTGTTAGGTACAATTAGCTAAATAAGAAATGTAATGGTCAAATTTAATGATTTATCTTATACTTTTTCTGGTTTAGTATTTTTTGTAATCTTTTTTATAATTGGAAAACTGAAGGAGCAGTTAGTTCACAGTTCTATTTGACTCATTATACCATATAAATATTAGGGTTTCTATTCATTGCCAAATGTCTTTGATTGGGGGTATTTTATTAAGGTATTCGTTAATTATTATTGTATCATTAATTGGTTGTGTAAAACTGATTTTATTATAAATTGAGTGTATTAAATGTTGAACAAAAATTGACAGAAGGATGATTGTAAGTTAGAAAAATAAAATACACATTGTTGTTGATCATATGATTAATTTTAATAAATAATCAATTCTTTGCTAAAATAAACGCTATAAATAAAGGTCCTGATATTGAGTGGTTCAACGATTAACTACATTGTTTATCTCCTTCACTTTCCTAAGCCGATGCCTAATACTATTCACAATGGTCCATTGATGGACGCTTGTGGTTCTTAAGGATCTGCCAAAACCCTCGCTTTATATAAACTGAAAGTTGCAAATGTTTAATACACCGTATATGGCAATGATCATTTTGGTCAGCAGATTTATGATATAAGTGCAGTAGCTCATTACGACCCATAAGGAATTGAACGCCACATCAATTTGATGGGAAGCTTTGGGCAATAGAATTTCTATGTTCGTTACAAAGTCTTCCGATTTTATTGAGCATGATATAGAAGCCGTAGCGAAATTAATAGATGAATGTGATTTTATTGTCTTCAATATCTTTCCTTATTGTAAGCAAATTATCGTGTTGATAGAGAAATCTAGAAAGCCTATTTGGTAACATTTGCATGACTATGATGGAACAAATGAAAATCATAAATACTTCATTGATGTTCAGCAATAAATCCCCAAATTAGTTCTGACCTTCTTGAGGATTATAGGAAGTTCATAGAGCAATTAATTATGGATGGAAAGGCTCAGGTTGTTTGTACATACGGAATTGCCGGAGCTTCGTTGTTAATAGCAATTGGGGAGTGGATTGAACAAAAAGATTGTTGAAAATATGTTTGTCAATGATAGCAACAATGCAGGGGATAGTTTTTTGCAGGTTTTTTATTTGGCCGAATTAGTGGTGAAACACCAATAAAGTGCATGCAATTCAGAAATATTTGCGGTGCATGGGTTGTTAACGACTATTCGAATACCTGCAACAAACTTTCGCCAATGTTCTTGACAAATGAAAGGAACCGGTTGTATGGTAAAATGAATTTCCCTTGCTATTTATTTCCTTATAAAATGAAAAAAAATATTTTATTAATTGGATGGAGAAATTTATTTTTTTACGAAACAGGATGCCAATTGTCTAAAAATGAAAAAGGCTGTCCAATAATTGGACAGCCTAATATTTTAATATACAAAATTTTAATAGACCTTTCTATGGCCAATAACCTGTTTTAAGTAGTTAATTAGGAACTTTCTACTACTAAAGCTTTTTAAATCTGTGGTTTCTACAGATAGAATAGCGAAAAATAAGATCAACATCAAAATGACCGCGCCGTTTATTAAAAATTCCATAGTAGTAATTTCTTACTATAGTTCTAAAACTGCGCCAATTTTTTAATGCCAATAAAAAACTATGCTTGAAAAAATGTGATCAAGCAATAATTTCCTTTTGCTTAGTCTTTGGGATGATCAGCACCAACCGTTGTTTCCTCCCATGCATTGAAGTCTCTTTGTAGTTCGGTTAATTTGTTGGTAGCGCCTCGCAATGCTGCAGCACCTAATAACAACCTGAGCGGTGGCGTTTCAGCATTCACTGCCTTTAATATGGCCTTTGCTGCTCTAACTGGATCGCCGGGCTGGTTGCCACTATAACCTCTGATATTTGCTTTATTCTGACCGGCACTTGGTGCATAATCCTCAATTACAATACTGCTGTTTTTTGCAGAGCTGCCAGCCCAATTAGTACGGAAGCCACTTGGCGCAACGATGGTTACTTTAATACCCAAATGTGCTACTTCTTTCGACAAAGATTCGGATAGTCCATCTACTGCAAATTTGGTAGCATTATAATAACCAACTGCAGGAAAAGCAACCAATCCTCCAATAGATGCAATGTTGACGACATGTCCGCTTCTTTGCTTGCGCATCACCGGTAATACTTCCTTAATCATATTGCCCAGGCCAAAAACATTGATTTCAAACATCCTCCTTACTTCCTCGTCCTCACTTTCTTCAATGGCACCAAAATATCCAATACCTGCATTGTTAACCAATACATCAATTCGACCAAACTTTTCAATAGTTTGCTTTACAGCATTCGCAATTTGATCAGGCTTTGTCACATCCAATGCTACTGAAATAGCTGTTTCAGGAAATCCTTCGACGATATCCTGAATATCATCAGTATTGCGGGCAGTTACTACTACTTTGTTTCCCATTTCTAAGGCCTCTTTTGCCAATTCTCTTCCAAATCCGGTGGAACATCCTGTAATCAACCATACTTTAATCATCGGTATATACTTTAGATTGTTTTCTTAAATAATAAAAAATTCTGCGCAAAAATAATGGTATGTTGGACTAAGTTTAAAAATTATTAACGGAGTTCAGGAATTAGCAAGTAATAATTGTTTTGAATCTAGGTCAAATTGTATCTTGTATGCTTATATGAGTGATAAATCTATTCTTCGGTATTTTATTTTGCACAAACCGGTTAATATGGTTTCTCAGTTTGTCAGTACCCATGAAGTGGGGCTGTTGGGCGATATTGATTTCCTTTTTCCTGAAGGTACACATGCTATTGGCAGATTAGACAACCACAGCGAAGGGTTGCTTATATTGACCACCGATAAATCTATTACCAAAAGACTTTTTCAAGGAACTATACCGCATACCCGGCAATATTTGGTACAGGTAAAACACATCATTTCGACAGAAACACTGGAAAAATTACGAGAAGGGGTCTCTATTCGTATCCGTGGCGGAGACTTTTATACAACTACACCCTGTGCCGTTGAATTGGTAGATAACCCTTTTGATTATGTAAAGACTAAAGAGAACCCCAACCTGTACCAAGCAAGTTCTTGGCTAATGATTACACTTACCGAAGGCAAATTTCATCAGGTGCGAAAAATGGTGGATGCGGTAGGGCATAAATGTGTTAGGCTAATACGAGTAGCCATTGAACAAATAAAATTAGGTGATCTGCCTCCAGGTGCTGTACGAGAAATGGATAGCCATAGCTTTTTTGAGCAATTGCGAATTCCTAACGAATAATTTCAACAATGCCCTGATACCTGTTCTCAATACCAATTGGATAGTTGTTACATTAAAAGCTGAATAGCATATCTACTTGTACAAGTGACACAACGATGTTCAATAGTGAACCAAATAGATGCCCCCCCTAAAAAAAGTAATTTTTTTGGAATGGGTCTATTTTTAAATATCAGTCTAATCCTTTTCTTTGTTTATTAAGTATGGTTTATGTAGTGGTATATCAATCCATACGATTATAATTGGTACTTTGCAGATAATTTGTGTCTGATGAAGTTAAATGGGTATTTATTTGCTTTTTTCCTGATTATAACAGGCCAACTAGAAGCCCAAACGGATACTGTATTTTGGTTTGTAGCACCCGATTGCACATCGGGTCACGCTGAAAGTCCTAACTATTTACGTATTACAGCGCAAAGCCTTCCTTCAGTTGTTACCATTACCCAACCGGCAAACCCCGGATTTTCTAATATCATTGTAAATATTCCTGCCAACTCACTTTCTACCATAGACCTTACTTCCAGGTTATCTGCTATAGAAAATACCCCATATAATCAGGTCTTGAACAAAGGTTTAAAAATAACCGCTACCAATCCCGTTACTGCTTACTATGAACAATCTTCAGGCTTCAACCCTGACATTTTTCCACTGAAAGGTAGAAACGCATTGGGAACGGACTTTTTAATCATTACCCAAAATACCTGGCGAAACAGGAGCTTCTCTCCAACGGCTTTCAATAAGTTTGACATTGTGGCTACAGAAGACAATACAACGGTGACCATTACTCCATCCAATAATATCTTTGGGCATGCTGCTAATGTGACTTTCACCATTACGTTAAATACAGGTCAAACCTATAGCGCTGCTGCTACAGGTACGGCTGCTATAGACCATTTGGCTGGTTCATCTGTCACTTCAGACAAACCCATTGCCATCACCATGAGCGACGATTCTATAGAAGATCCGGTGTACGGTGGATGTGCAGATTTGGCGGGTGACCAATTGGTGCCGGTTGGTTTGTTTGGGCTCAAATATATATCTATACATGGCTACCTCAATGGCGCCAATGACAAAGTGTTTGTGATGGCATCACAGGCTAATACACAAGTAAAAATTGATGGATTACCGGTCGCAACGCTTAATAGGGGACAGGTATATAACAGGGCATCTAATGGAGTGCCGATGTATATAGAAGCGGATAAGCCGGTTTCAGCTTTTCACATCAGTGGATTTGGCTGCGAAGTAGGAGGGGCCATTCTTCCACAAATTGAGTGTACCGGGTCAAAAGAAGTTGGCGTATCACGAAGCGAAAATAAGCCCATCTATTTCAATATCCTGGTACCCTCCGGTGGCGAAGGCAACTTTAAATACAACGGGAATGCGTCGGTCATAACTGCCAGTCAGTTTCAGTTTGTTCCAGGATCAGGCAATACATGGAAATATGCACGGATAGACATGGCAACAATATTGAGTGTTGGGGGTACAGGTTTTGTAACCAATTCTACAGACAACTTTCACCTTGGTTTAATACACGGCGATGCCAGTACAGGTTGCCGCTATGGTTATTTCTCCGAGTACAATCGGTTTGATGCCAAAGGTGCTTCCAATAGTCCGCTGTGTGTTGGTAGCAATCTTCAATTGAATTGTATAGTTACCGGTTCTCTTTCTGATGTTACCTATACATGGACTGGTCCAAACGGCTTTAACAGCATCCTTCAAAACCCGGTCATTACCAATGCAACCATTGCCGCCACGGGAACTTATAACTGTATTGCAACAAAATCCGGATGCACCTCTATTCCTTTTAGTTTAAATGTTGTCGTAAATACTTATCCAGGAAATACTGCTGCATCTAATTCACCTGTATGTGCAGGAAGTAGTTTAAATTTTTCTACCAGTAATGAAGGTGCCGGTGCCGTTTATTCATGGACTGGGCCCAATGGATTTATCAGTACATTGCAAAATCCGGCGATACCAAACGCCTCTGCTACCAATGCCGGACTTTATACGCTGTTGGTCACCAAAGCTGGTTGTGACAAAACCAAAGCAATCAATGTAGCCATCAATACTGCCCCTACCGCTTTAGCCACCAATACCGGCCCTTATTGCGCAGGCCAAAAAGTGATGTTGAAAGGCAGCAGCAACAACAATGGGGTGGCTTATTCCTGGATAGGCCCCAACAGTTTTTCCAGTAGCTTGCAAAATCCTTCTATTACTGCAGCTCAGCAAAATGCCACGGGTATTTATACCCTCAAAGTGGCTCAACCAGGATGTCCGGATGCAGTAGATACCACCAATGTGTTGGTATTTTCTGGGCCTGGTGCAATTGCTACCGGCATTAGCCCTGTGTGCGCAGGTGGCAACATTGCAATTAATGGAAATAGTACTATCTCGGGGGCTTCTTATAGTTGGTCCGGTCCTGCAGGTTTTACAAGTACTGCGCAAAGCTTTGCCATTAACAATGTAAATGTGAATCAGGGCGGCAAGTATATACTGACTGCGGCACTCAATGGGTGCGCATCTTCCGATACATTTAACCTGACGGTCAATAGCATTGGTAATTTTGTCGCCACCGCCAACACGCCTCTCTGTGAAGGTGATTCATTGCAACTAAGTTCCTCACCTGCCATTACACCATTACCCAATGCCAATTATACATGGGCAGGCCCTAATGGATTCTCATCTAACAGTATTACCAACAAGCTGCCCAATGCTACCGGATTGCTTTCAGGTATATACACACTAACCGGATCTGCACCTGCTTGTGCTACCATATTTGCGCAACTCATAGTTTCTGTTAAGCCTAGGCCATTGGCTGTAGCCATTTCCAATTCTCCGGTTTGTGCCAATCAGTCTTTGCAATTGCATGCTGCCAATACTATTGCCGGCACTTTGTTTACATGGTCAGGTCCTGCATTGTTTAATAGTACAAAGCAACACGATACGCTTACAAATCCCGCAGTATCTGCGGCAGGTACCTATTCATTAACCGCATCGCTCAATGGATGCAATGCAAAGAGTTCTGTAAACGTAGTCGTCAATCCCATACCCAATGCAATTATAGCTGCTACTTTTCCTGCTTGCAGGTTTAGTACCGTTAATCTGGCAAATAACAACTGTGTTCCCAACACTATCTACAAATGGTCCACTGCTTTTAATAGTTTTACCAATAGTGCTTCAAACGTTACTATTGCCCGCTTTGACTATATAGATACGGGTAAATACTACCTTACTGCAATTTCTAACAATTGCAGTGCCAGAGACAGTGTAGTCGCTACAATTATACAATCGCCGGATGTACAATTTCCCCCGTTAAATAATATCTGTCAGGAGAAACCGGGTTTTAATATCACTGCTAATGAAACCACCGGCATTGCAGGTAATGGATTGTTTACAGGAAATGGGGTATCAACTACCGGGTTTTTTGACCCTAAAAATGCAGGGCCTGGTTTACAATTAATCCGGTATGCCTACACTGCGCTCAATGGTTGCATTAGTTATAAGGAACAGCCTATAACTGTTTATCCCGCACCCAAAGTAGATGGGGGTACAAATAAAATAATACTGCAGGGTTCAGGTATCAGATTGTCTGCATCCTTATCAGGCAGCAATGGAAACATCGTGTGGAGTCCTGCTTCCGGGCTATCCAATACAACCATACTGAATCCTATTGCTTCGCCCATCATTGGACAAACATATAAGATAGCCGTTACTTCTCCTTTTGGTTGCTTTGGGAGCGATACTGTTAATGTAAAGGTGTTGGGTAACATTAAAATACCGAATGCTTTTTCGCCCAATGGCGATGGCATTAATGACAGTTGGAGAATTGATGGATTATCGGCATATACAGATTGCGATGTATCTGTGTACAACCGCTATGGAGTTGAACTCTTTAGAACCCGTGGCTACCAACAACAGTGGGATGGAAAAAACAAAGGCACCATATTACCTTCAGGCACTTATTACTACGTCATTGCTCTCAACGATGGATTTCGGACAGTGCCTTATAGTGGATGGGTGATGCTGCTGAGGTAAACTGCCTTAAGGACCACACATTCATAAACTTTTCTATTTTCTTTGGCCACAAAGGCCCAAAGCCATCATGGCGCAAGGCTAAATTGATTTTGCAATTAATACGGCAATGTAGTCAAAAATAGTGGTTTTTTGGGGAGAATTTAGAAGAGCTTTGCATTATCAAATAAAGGGGAAGCAAGCTCTGCTGAGGTTCAACTTGCCAGCAATAGCTTGATGCAAGACGATAATAGAGGCAATTTTTTAGAAAAAAATGAAGAGTAGTTATTCAATAATCATTTTTTGGGTTGTCATTCTTCCATCCACCATTACTTGAACAAAATAAGTTCCAGGAGAAAGTTGATTATCTATTTGTATATTGTCATAAAGGAAGTTATTTAAAATAGTTTTCTTTTTAGTCAAAATTATTTTACCATCAGCATTTAAAACTACAATCTGAGCTTGGTTATTTATTATATTTTTTAGTGGTAATAAAATTGAAAAAGCGCTCTTCGCTGGATTTGGAAAAATAGACAATCCTTTTGGTTGTTCTTTTGTAAAACTAAGTTCAGGAATATATCCAGCTCTTGGACCTAGCGTTTCTATTAATTTTCCAACATAAGGGCTTGTATTGGTTGTGCCTCCGCCGGTTAGTCTGATGGCATCAAAAAATACATTTGCATTGTAAAATCCTGCATTGTAAATAGCATTTCTTATTGGATCTGCTACGATACCATAGGATACAGTATAGCCGGTTCCATCAATAAGTTTTGCCCACTGTTCAGTACCAGTTGTATTGTATTTTACTACGAAAGAATTATCAAAACCTCCTTTCGTGTCAGTTAATGTGATTACTCCAAAAGTTGCGGAAGTACCTATAGAACCTGTTGCATAAACATCGCCTGTTGATTTATTAACAGATATTCCAGTTGCAATATCATCAGCAGCGGTGCTACCTATTTTTTTTGCCCACTGTGCAGTACCTACATTGTTAAACTTCACTACAAAAGCATCATATTCACCAGAATTAGAAGTTAAAGAAATGGCACTAAAATTTGAAGTCGATTTAAAGGTCCCAGTACCGTAAACATTTCCGCTGTTGTCTGCGTCCAAACTCCAAATCGATGCAATGTTCATGGTGCCGGTATTAACTGCCCATTGAACAATGCCATTATTATTGAATTTTACCAGATAGCCCATCGTATTACCCGGTGGAGCATTTAAGGTTGTACTCCCAAATTGAATGGCATCAGTGTATGTTCCATAAATATAAATATTGTTGCTTCCATCTATTGCTAATCTCGAATCATACATATTTCCAATGTCGGTTGGAAGTATTATGTTGTTTGCCCAAGCTATGGTTCCACTTGATCTGTATTTTACGAGTACTGCATTTCTATTAAAATTTATAGGGTTATTGAAAGTAAATGAGCCAATCGTTATGGACCCATTATAAGTTACCAAAGCAACCGGATTAAAAAGGTTATCAGACTTCATGTCAAATATTCCGTCATCATTACCGCCACCACCTGTTTTTATCCATACCGGGCTTCCTGAACTGTTTATTTTTGCAAGAAAAAAATCTGATCCTCCAAGCGTTGCTTTCGATTTGAGCGAACCTATCTTTACTGTATCTAAACAAAGGCCAAAAACATAATTTGAACCATTATTTCCAGGCGCAACTTTATTGCAATATAAATAGGACCTGCTTCCGATTAGTAGGGACCATGATATAGCTTTTGACGCAGATAATTTTGTCAAATAGCCATTATTATATGACGAAGGAGCTTTAAGCAAATAACTGCCAAATTGTAGCGAATCTGTAAAATATCCACAAATTGAAACACTACCATTGCTTGTATCTAAGGCAATCGATTGAGCAGATGAATAATTATAATTTCCTTTTGCTGCTCCTTTGGCAGCCCAACCCCAAGCTGCAGATTGACCTTTGGTTTGTAATGAAAAGCAAATCAAGATTAATGCTAAAGAAGTGATTTTTTTCATGAGAAGGTTGTTTAAGTAAAGTTAGCCAATTTGTTATTTACTATATTTAATAATTAGCAATTGCGGCATTTTAAATAATAACTGAATTAAATACTTACATTAGTAATAAAAACACACCAGTTTATTGGTAATAAAAACGAAATAGTATCTTATCAAAAATTACGGGCATTTATTGGTATTATTGGCATAGGATTGCCATTTGCCCTTTTTATAGGGTGTGCTGTTTTGGGTGGCGTAAAATATTCATGGCAACCTTCTATCAGCCATTATTTCTATATTAAAATGTACATCTTTTTTGTTTGCACATTGTGCGTATTAGGCGGTTTCCTAATAGCTTATAGAGGCAATACCAATAACCATTGAGAAAGTAGGTTGTCTAACTTCGCAGGATATTGTGCTTTAGGGGTAGCTGCATTCCCAACACAATTCAATGAGTTTTTACTTAAACCTGATAACAGCAATCAGTATTAACAATAATGTAGCAATGTAACTTCATTTGGGGGGGGATTTCATTTTGCCAATGCCGGTTTATTGTTTACTTGGTTTGTCATTTTTTGCCTCATTTTCTTTCAAGTTGCTGATGGTGATTGTACAGGACAGGAATCAAAAAAATTTACCTTAGAAAAATATTATACAAAATTTGTGGTTGGGGAATTATGGGGAGTACTATTTCTTTGGCATTTATTGGGAAATTTTTTCCCGTAAAGCTTGGATTGCCAGCATTATATTTATTGGAATAGAAGATTAGTAACTATTCAATTCTAAAATTACCCGATCTCCTTCAATTCTTTCGTTTTACTTTTTATTTTTTTTGGTAGATCGTCTGCATTTGACACTGTTTTAAAAAATCGTCTTTTTGGGTACTTTTTTTGTTAATAACATTTTGGATTTGTGCAATACAATATGCTTTGGCATTAGGTTATAGCCTATTGGCAACTCAACTTTG
>JANMZN010000177.1:0-40891 GCA_031383285.1 Segetibacter sp. | reverse complement strand
AAGCGGATTGTCTACAAATACTTCCGGCACATCTATTACCGGGTTATCTTTTTCAAACTTGGTAACTACACAGCGGTTCTCTGCCAATACAAATGCAAAGCATAAGGCATACCATTCTGCTTCTTTTACTTTTGTAATATTGGGTTGCCAAATATCATATTGATTTGCCCATACTGGATATTGCCCGTTTAATGCTTTTGTAATGCAGAACCATGTGAATGTTGCTTTGGCACTTTTTATATCATAGGCACAATAGCCATATTTATCAGCAGCACCATTTTGAATTTTAGTTAGATTAATGTCAATAAAACTTGGTCTTAATTGAAGCCAAATTCTATCTGGTTTATTACTCATTCTTTCGGAAGTATCTTGTTTAATCCTTACCGGGGTATTGTCATCCATAAACCCGATAAATATCCCATCAAATTCACCACATCTCCTTTTTAAAATAAAATGTCTTTCTTCATCTTTAAAAGGAAACCCGCTTACCAACTTGCCATAATCACTTTGCTTTTTTGCATGGCTAAAATCATAACGAGTTTGTTGCACCATTTTACCTTTTCTATCAATTAAAGGCAGCATTTCTCTTATATCCCCTTTTTCATCAGTTAGTTTTATCACTTTACTTTTCGCCAAAGTTTTATTCAACTCCTTATCAATTTCCTTCTCCCTGTCTTTATTATCCCACAAAATAGTATTGAGATTTGTTTTTTTCCATTCGGTAAGGTCGTACAGGTTTATATCGTTTTGTTTTTCGGTTTCATCATAAATCCAAATGGTAAAAGCCAATGGCCATTTACCTTGCAGTTTAAAAAATTCATTGCTTGTAATAATAAAACCACTGTGAAATTTAAAATGATTGTCCCAAATTTTCCTGAACGCTTTGTAGGTGGGCCTTGGTATCAGCCAACTAGTAGGTGTAAAAATCATTACTACAGTTGCTGTAACGTTTTGTAGTTTTTCATACTGTGCAATATTCAGTATTTGAGAAAGAAAACCTAGGTATCTTTCTTTACCTGCATCTTCGCCTGTATGCTGCAATATGCTTGGGTGTATCGTATATGCAGCATCTGTGCTATCTCTTTCTTTTTGGTTTTCGTCGGTGTTTTTATAAGGAGGGTTTAGCAAAAAACAAATAGGTTTATCAAGGCCTATATTCTTTCGCTTTGTTTCGGTTTGCAATATTTGCATGTAGCTTGCTGCATCTTTATCCAAAAAATTTAAACCAATACCATCGGTGGTTTTGGGTATAATGGTAAAACCCATTTCAGTATGGTAAGGGTCTGCCTGCATACGGCGTTCAATAGTGCGCAATAAATCGGGTTGCAGTTCACTTACTATTTTATGTTTTAGTTTTCCTCGCCAACTGCTTAATAGGTTGCCGCTGCCTGCTGCGGGGTCAAATACAATGTAGTCTTCATGAATGTTGCCGGGAAAATGCTGCATAGCAAACCAAAGCGAAAATTTGCTCAGGTTGCCGTCAGTAAAAAATATACCATGCTGTTTTACATAATCGGGTGCAATAGTCGCAAGCACTTCATCAAAGCGGCTGAAATAATAATCAACCGTAAGGCCGCTGCCTTCATTGGTAAAAATGTATTGGCTTTCTACAAACCGTTTAAATTCTTCCACTTTGTGTGGATGGATGCTTACAATTTCACTAAACTTATTTCCATGATAACCCAACACCCTTACTTCGGTTCCATTTTCATTTGTGCTTACTTTACTGGTGATGTCCCAAAAATAAATGATAGAGTAAAAGGCATGTACTGCTTCAATTGGAGTGGCAAACATAAATTTCATCCTTTCAATACAGTTGATAAAGTTGTGAGTACCTATCTGTTGCCTGTCACTATCAATGTTTTTGAGAATTTTAAGTATTTCAAAACTTTCTGTTGTAAGGTTTTTTGCACCTGCAAAAATATCTCCCTCCAAGTCTTTAGGGGTAAGCCAATAAAAAGCCGCTTCTTGAATTTGTCTTTTTATTTGTGGTGTTGTCTTTTTTGCATTTGTTTTTCCAATTTCACTAGGTGCAATGTGGGGGTCGCTTGTTTTGCTAAGTATAGTTACAAATTCTGGCAGCTTATTCAATTTCCATAGCCCGATAAATTCATTTGCAACTACCATTACAGTATGATAACCTAAACCATATTTCTTTTGATAGTGCAATGCCTGATAAAATCCTTCGAGCCATTGCTTAAAATCAGACTTTGCTTCTACTATCAATTGCCCGTTTATATAAACATCAGCGCCGCAAGCAGCCGATTCTATTTTCATTTTATCCGAAAAAAGTTTCTTAAATAGTGGATACAATAAGGGCCTTCGAGCATCTTCATTGTCAGTACTTCTCAAATATTTTTTAAAAGATTCTAACTCATCAGAAATTTTCAATGGTGCCATTGGGTAAAAATAAGACTAGAAAAATATTTATGTATATGTTTTTTTCCGTTGGAGTTTCCGTAGTGGTTGGTATTCTTCACCAACCACTACGCAAATGTGAATATAAACAGACTATTGATTAATTCTTGCCTATCCATCGTTCAAGGTCTCGCTGCAGTAAGTCCTTGAACAACATTCCGTTTTTTATAATGAACACTTTGGGAGAACGGGCATGTTATCCTATTTATAGTTATCCAGCGCAGCACGGAAACTGCCGTATTGATGCCACCCACCCATAATGCTATATTCATAAAACAGGGTAAGGCATTTAATAAAAAAACCACTTGTATTCATAAAAATAATAAATGATGCGAAATGTTTTGCCAATTAAGAAAAGCAGATAATTTTGTGCCTCTTAAAATATTAAATACATAAACATGAACAAAGCCGAACTAATTGCTATTCTTTCTGAAAATGCTGAGGTTACCAAAGTACAGGCAAATGCTGTCATCAATTCATTCATAGATACCGTAACCAAAACCCTAAAAAGTGGTGGAAAAGTGACTCTAGTTGGTTTTGGTACATTTACAGTTGTAAAAAGAGCAGCACGTGCCGGACGCAATCCAAAGACCAATCAGGTCATTAAAATAAAGGCAAAAAAGGTGGCAAAATTTAAAGCAGGCAAAGAGCTTTCCGCTAAAATCTAATATTAGCATACAAAAGCCATTTTTTTACATTAGTTTTGCCGGTCATAAAATAAAAAAACATTGTATGGGTAGAGGTGATAAAAAAACAAAAAAAGGTAAAATTTTCAAAGGTTCTTTTGGTAAAATCCGTCCTGCAAGAGTAGCCAAAGCAAAACCTGCTACAGAAAAAAAAGAAGCTTAAAGTATTATAGGAAGGTTGATTGACATTCAATCAGCCTTTTTGATTGTTTAAGGTGCCAATCTTTTAATTTTCCATTCTTTTCCTGCTTTAGTATATAAAATGCGGTCGTGCAGTCTATTGCTCCGTCCCTGCCAAAATTCTATGCTTAAAGGTTTTATAATGTAGCCGCCCCAATGTGGTGGACGAGGGATATTACCACCTTCAAACTGTTTGCTATACTGCTCCACATTTGCTTCAATAATGTGTCTCCCGGCTATTGATTCGCTTTGCGGAGATGCCCAGGCACCTATCCTGCTACCTGCAGGGCGAGATAAGAAGTAATCGTCGCTTTCTGCTTCAGAAATTTTTTCTACAGTTCCCTCAATTCTTACCTGCCGTTCCAATTCTTTCCAAAAAAACAATAATGCAGCATTTGGATTTGTTTCCATCGCCCTCCCTTTACTGCTTAGGTAATTGGTAAAAAAAATAAAGCCTTCATTTGTGTATCCTTTCAGCAATACAATTCTGGCAGAGGGGAAACCATCGCTATTGCTTGTAGCCAACGTCATGGCATTCACTTCTTCTATTTTACTAGCCAATGCTTCATTCCACCAAATAGTAAATTGGTCAATTGGGCTGGATAATACTTCTTCCTCCATCAAAGATCGAAGCATGTAATCCTTTCTAATATCGGCTATAGAATGAGGCTGATTCATGGTGCAAATTTATGATCCGCTAATTTATTAATAGCTAATACTGGTCATAAAAAAAGCGGAAATAATCCGCTTCTTACATTTTTTTAGCTAACCAGTGTTCCTATATCCATCCCTTCTACTACTTGTAGTAGGGTTCCCGGTGTATTCATATCAAAAACGATGATCGGCAAATTGTTTTCCTGACAAAGCGTAAAAGCGGTCATATCCATCACTTTCAGGTTTTTTTTGATCACTTCATCAAAAGAAATTTTATCGAAGCGAACTGCAGTCGGGTCCTTTTCCGGATCTGCTGTATAGATTCCATCAACTCTGGTTCCTTTTAAAATAACGTCTGCTTTTATTTCAATAGCTCTCAGCGAACCGGCTGTATCGGTAGTGAAATAAGGATTTCCTGTACCGGCTCCGAATATTACCACCCTTCCTTTTTCCAGGTGACGGATAGCACGACGACGGATGTAAGGCTCAGCAACTTGCTCCATTTTTATAGCACTTTGAAGTCTGGTATATACCCCAATCTTTTCTAACCCGGCCTGAAGCGCCATCCCATTGATAACGGTAGCCAACATGCCCATATAATCACCTTGTGCTCTTTCTATTCCGGTCTCAGCCTCATTCATTCCACGATATATATTTCCGCCGCCAATTACAATGGCAACCTGAACACCTACCTCTATTACTCGTTTAATGTCTTGGGCATATTGAGAGATAACCTGAGAATCTAATCCGAAGGATTTATCCCCCATTAAAGATTCGCCACTAAGTTTCAGAAGGATCCGTTTGTACTTGGGAAGCATGGATAGTTTTTTCGAATGCAAAGAAAAGAAAAGTAATGGTTACTTGCTGATAAATGAATGCACGAATTAAAAAATCACTCCGTTTCTTCTTACTTCAAAACAAAATTTCAATTACAATTTTATTGCGTTTATTGAATACATCATCGGAATTTTATGTTTCATGCCTTTAATTGTCCAATTTCCATCCGCTTGTTGCTCCAGATTATTGAAACAATTATAACACGAATATGGGAATTCATTCAGATGCCGAATCTGCAAACCATGATTAATAAGCGCATTTACTACTTCACTTAAGCTATGATTCCATGAATATTCTTCATAAGCTATGTCAGCCGACCGGTCAGTATAGGTTCCTGAGGATTTTTCAACGATGGTTTCTGCATTGTGATAATAATATTTTACTTTTTCGAAGTTTTCATCCATCATCCAAACGACCGGATGGAACTCCACTAAATAAAAGGTACCTCCCGGTTTTAGAAAATGGCAAATAGCTTCTGCCCATTTGTCCAAATCAGGTAGCCAGCCAATGACCCCATACGAAGTAAAAACAATGTCGAATTGCCGGTTCAAATGTTGCGGCATATCGTACACATTGCAACAGACAAAGTTTGCCGGTATACTACTTTCAAGGCTTAGTTCTCTTGCATAATCTATAGCAGTTTCAGAAAAATCTACGCCTGTTACTGTAGCCCCTTCCCTTGCCCAACTAAGTGTATCTAAACCAAAATGGCATTGTAGATGTAGCAATGATTTACCTGCTACGTCTCCCACTTCTTCCAGTTCTAATTTGTTTAGGCTGGACTTGCCTGATAAAAAAGATGGCACATCATAAAAAGCAGATGTTTTATGAATGGTGGTTCTTTTATTCCAACCATCTTTATTAGCCTCAAATATTGTATTTAAGTTGTCTTTTTGTTCCATATTAGTCTATCGTAGCTATCATACTAATCTCAACATTCACATTTTTGGGTAAGCCCTTGGCTGCTACAGTTTCTCTTGCGGGGTAATTACCTGAAAAATATGAACCATAAACTTCATTTACTTGTGCAAATAAACTCATGTCAGATAAAAAGATGGTTGTTTTTATAACATGTTCAAATGTAATACCCGCTTCTTTTAGAATTTCATTCAGGTTATTCATCACTTGATGAGTTTCAACAGCAGTATCGCCACTTAACAGTTCACCCGTTTCAGCAACTAACGCTATCTGACCACTAATGTAAAGCATATTATTGCTCAAAATTGCCTGGTTATAGGGTCCAATAGGAGCGGGAGCTTTTGTTGTGTTAATTATCTTTTTATTCATTTCTATTATTTTGAAAGTAAATGTGTGATTTTTTTGTGAAAGTAAAGCAAACAATAAATAAATATTGTTGTTATATAAAATTTTGAAAGAAATTCATTTCCTTTACAAAGTAAAATATTATATTGCCTATCATACTAAATATAGATACCGCTACTGAAAATGCTTCCATTTGTGTGATGAAGGATGGAAAAATGGCAGCCTACGCACATCATCAGCAACAAAAAGAGCATGCATCCTTTGTACATAAGTCAATTATTGATATATTGCACACATCAGGGATTTCAATATCAGATGTAGATGCATTTGCTGTTACATCTGGTCCTGGTAGTTATACAGGACTTAGAGTGGGCGTTTCAACAGCCAAAGGTTTTTGTTATGCCTTATCAAAACCGCTCATATTCATTAATACATTAGAAGTAATGACAGCAGCGGCAATAGAAAAAATGGAGCTTGAAAAATCGGAGCTACTTTTTTGCCCAATGATTGATGCACGAAGAATGGAGGTTTTTACTGCTATTTATGACTTTGAACTAAATGAAGTTTTATCTCCAAAAGCTCTCTTACTTGAAGAGGATAGTTTTTCGACATTTAATAATAATAAGGAAATAATATTTTTTGGAAGTGGAAGTTCAAAATACAAAAAACTAAAAAAAAATGATACTGTAAGGCTAGAACAAATAAATTACAGTGCCATTGATGTAGGAAAACTTGCAGAAATAGCATTTGAAAAAAATAATTTTGTAGTTTTAGGCTATTCTGAACCAGCATATTTTAAAGAATTTTATACTGTTAATTAATGAGTTATGAAAAAATTTGCAAAATCAACTAAAATTTAATGTAAAAATTGTTTGATACATTAATACAGTTAATATATTTGTGTTAGAAATTTAAACCCCCCCAAGTAGATTATGGTAACAGCAACACAGAGCATCACTATCTCAAACAGAGAGAATAGCAGCTCTATCAAATTGGATTTTTTGCATCTGAAGAAAGCAGCATTAGTGCTACGTTCAATGAACCACAAGCTTCGCCAACAGATGATCAAGTTACTGGATGAGAACGAAAAGATGACAGTAACTGAGATTTATGTAAAGTTGAGACTAGAACAATCTGTTGCTTCTCAGCATCTTGCTATCTTGAGAAGAGCAGGAATTGTATCTACAGTTCGCGACGGCAAATTCATCTACTACAGCGTTAATTACGCAAGAGTAGCTGAAGTAAATAAGTTTGTTGAAGACTTAGTTGCATAGTTCCAAAAGGATTACGAAAAAAAGGATGTTCATTATGAGCATCCTTTTTTTTATGTTTGCTTTTTAAATTTCCAAAGTACAAACAATAGAAAGCATGTTCATCAAACAACTATATACCAACTGCCTTTCAGAAGCTGCATACTATATAGAAAGTGAAGGAGAAGCTGCCATCATAGACCCACTGCGTGATATAGAATCATATTTGCAGCTTTCTCATGAGCGTAAGGCTTCTATCAAGTATATTTTCGAAACCCATTTTCATGCTGATTTTGTGAGTGGTCATATTGATCTTTCTCAAGCAACCGGTGCGCCTATTATTTATGGACCCAAAACCGAGACTAGTTTCAAAACAACTGTAGCAAAAGACAGGCAAATATTTACGGTAGGAAAACTAACAATTGAAGTATTACATACACCAGGACATACCATAGAGAGTACCTGTTATTTATTAAAAGATGAGGCGGAAAAAGATCATGCAATATTTACGGGTGATACTCTTTTTGTAGGTGATGTAGGAAGGCCGGATCTAATAGGTGGAGATACAACTAAAGAAGAAATGGCAGCATTGCTTTATGGAAGCCTGCAAGAGAAAATAATCCCTTTGGCTGATGATGTAATTGTATATCCTGCACACGGCCCTGGAAGTAGCTGCGGTAAAAATATAGGGAGTGCGACTTTTAGTACCATAGGTGAACAGAAAAAAACCAATTATGCGCTCAATCAACCATCAATTGATGCATTTGTAACGGCAGTCACCGACGGACTCGCCATTCCTCCTGCCTATTTTCCGGTAAACGCACAAATAAATAAAGAAGGGTACGAAAGCTTAGACATCATTCTTGAAAAAGGAATGACAGCCATTTCAGTAGGGTTATTTAAAAGCAAACTACAAGAAGACATAATTGTATTGGATACTCGAAAGGCGCTTGTATTTACAAATGGGTTTATAAAAGGCGCTATTTTTATTGGTCTGGAAGGGAAATTTGCAGAATGGGCCGGGAATATTTTACCATTTGACAAACCAATACTATTGGTTACAGAAGAAGGAAAAGAAAAGGAATCTATTGTTCGCCTGGCAAGGGTTGGGTTTTCGAAAGTGGAAGGATACCTACAAGGAGGATTTGAAGCATGGAAGAATAATGGTGAGCAAGTAGATATGATTGTGGATGTAGAACCCGATGAACTTGCCCTTGATATTAAATTTGACCCGCAGATTGTAGTTGTGGATGTAAGAAAAGAAGTAGAATTTGGTGATGGCCATATTAAACTTGCTGTGAACATTCCATTGTCTACGATGACGGATCCTGCCAGCATGGCCAATATAGAAGATACCGACAATCTATACATTCATTGTGCTGGCGGATACAGGAGTGTAATAGCCTCATCTTTATTGAAAAGGCAAGGGATAGAAAACCTGCGGAACGTGTTAGGCGGTTGGTCCAGAATAAAGAATGAAACAAGCATACAAACCGAAAAGGATGCTGCTGTTTTGAATTAATGGACGATTGATTTTAAAGGTTATCCAAAAAATTAATTACCGCCATCCTGATATCCAACTTTGGATCGTTTTTACTTGTAGCCGCAGGGAATATCTTGACGATGTCTTTGTTACTTTCGTTGAGAAAAGCAAGGTTAGCTTCTTTTCCACTTAGTAAGAAATCGGTTAGGGCTACTCTATAAATTTTATGAGCTCCTATTGGACTATTGTTTAGCAGAAAGGATGATCCTGCATCATACATGGTAGGCATGGTTTGCAGAAAGCCTCCCGACCCCCTATTCCTTCTGCCGGCATCTAAAATACGAATCAATAAACTGCCCCTCATTAATACCTCTCTAATACCACCACCAAAAGGAAGGGTACGAATGATATCATACTCTGACACAGGTGGCACCAATACATCATCAATCCTAATTGATCCCGAATTGAAAATACAAAGATCAGCACTATCACAAGTATAGGCCATTGCACCTCCAATCATACGAGTAAGCCCTGTGGAAGCATTCCTGGTTTCCGTTTCACGACCATCCAAAACATCCCCTTCTGCTATGACAATCCGGTTGGCATTAAACCCAAGCGTACCATAACTTTCAGCAGCAATCTTAGCCCATTTCTGAACTATAAAGTTTGCTCCACTATCAATGGCAACAGACTCATCCAACTTTTTCAGTACAGGTTCTACATTTATTTTTTTATTCTTTTTATTAATATCCATTTTTATTACAAAAGCTGACCTTGCATTTGCATGCGCTTTCGTTATATATACTTTTCCTATTTTTTCAAACTCCATTCCATGCTCATGACCTCCCATTATTAGGGCAAGGTTAGGCAACTGTAATGCAAGTTTTATATCATCTTCCAACGCCTGGTGCGTAATGGCTACGACGGCATCAACCGAGTCTTTAATTTTATTATAGCACAGTATAGCAGTAGCAAGCGGGTCTTTATAACTTACATATTCCGCAGGATTGGAAGGAATGGTGAGACCAATAAAGCCGATTTTTACCCTTGTTCCATTTCTATCTGCTACGGTCATAATGAGAGTCTCAGGAAATGATGGGATACTACGAATACTATTCCTTTTAAATGGTTCAATGGTATCTCCGTGCTTATGCATCACATTGGACGCCACCCAAACAAAACCAGACTCATTTATTCGCTCCTGCAATTCATCTTCTTTCAGGTCAAACTCATGATTGCCAAAACAGACAATATCTGTTCCTGCTGCATTCATGGCGTCAATCATTTGAGCACCCTTTATTTTTTTACCTCCATACTCCATACTGTTATAAACTGATGGACTTACAAAATCACCTGCCATCACCAGAAATGTATTAGGGTTGTTTATTTGATACTCCTTTTTCAATGTTGCCACTCTTGCCATGCCCCCTTCTTTTCCTCCTGTAACAGGGCTAATCTCATATACATCATTCACCTGTATAAAAACAATCTCTATCTTTCCATCATCCTTGGGACCGGACGGCTTTTTTTCTTTCTTTTCTTTTTGAGAAAATGCAGAAGAACAGACTAAGAAGAATGCCAAAATAGAAAGAATGTGTTTCATAATTCAAGATTGTTGCTGCTAATGTACTTACATTTTGTTTGGCTACAACCTGCTTAACAAAAAACTATCATTATAATTGTCATTCAAAATATGTAAACAACATTGAACTTTACAGAAATATATCAGGCATTTATTGGTGGACTGGTTCAAACAGGGTTATTAGAATATATTGCTGTGGCAGCGGGCATTACTAGCGTATGGTTTTCAAAAAAAGAGAATATTCTTGTTTACCCCATTGGTTTAATCAATACTGTCCTTTACATATACCTCAGCTTAAAAGGACACCTTATAGGAGAAGCAAGTGTGAACCTTTTCTATACAGTAATGAGTATATATGGATGGATTCTTTGGGCAAGGCATGATAAACAAAATAGAAAATCAATAGTCATACAATTTTGCACAGTTAAAGAATGGATTGGTTACTTATTATTCTTTGCAGCACTTTATGCCATTATTTTTTTCTCCCTGTTGTTTTTGAAAAACGATTTTGCGCCGGGGGCAATTCCTTCGGCAGATGCATTTGCCTCTGCTAGTGCATATACCGGGATGCTGTTGATGGCACAAAAAAAAGTCGAAAGCTGGTATTGGTGGATTGTTACTAACATCGCCTCCATCCCATTGTACTTTGTGAAAGGTTATGTATTTACCAGTTTTCAATTTTTGGTATTGTTGATTATGGCTATTTCTGGATTGATATCATGGTATAAAAAAGCAAAAAATGCAAGTAAAGAAAGTCATCATTTTGGGTCCTGAAAGTACGGGTAAAAGTACCTTGTGTGAACAATTGGCAACTCATTTTAATACGCTGTGGTGTCCAGAATTTGCGCGACAATATCTTGAACAAAATGGTCCGTCTTATACTTATGATGATCTCTTAATAATTGCCAACGGGCAACTAAGTTTAGAGGAAAAATATACTAAGGAACTAAATAAAACAAAATCATCCGAAAAGCACCAAACATTTAACTCTGTTCTTTTCTTAGATACCGATATGCATGTAATAAAAGTGTGGAGCGAATTTGTTTTTGGTAAATGTCATTCCTTCATACTTGACAAACTCGCAGACCAACATGCAGATTTGTACCTGTTATGCAACATTGATTTACCATGGGTTATGGATAATTTGCGAGAATATCCTGATTTAGAATCAAGGCAGCAGCTCTTTCACATCTATAAAGATCTGTTGGAAAATCAAAAAATTCCTTACAGAATAATAAGCGGGAATAATGAACAAAGAATGAATGAAGCTATTGGGGAAGTAGATCAAATTATCCTTCAACATCAAGCGACTACATCGTTCGGAGATTGAAAGTCAGCATTTGTTTTCTGAAATTAAGCTACCAGCTTTGATGAGACTACTTTTCTTTTTTGTCTTTTTTTAAATAGACCAAACTTGAAACGTCAGGATCACTTTCTATATAGCGAATGTTGAACAAAATTTTTCTTGACTTCCAGTTTACCCACCTCGACATCGGTTTTACTGTATAGATTTTAGGGTTGGGCAAACAGGCAATGATAGTTGCAGCTTCTTGTCTTGTTAGTTTTATTGCAGGCTTTTTAAAATAAGATTGAGCGGCTGCTTCAATACCAAAAATACCAGATCCCATTTCTGCAATATTCAAATATACTTCCAGTATACGCTCCTTACCCCATACCCATTCTATCATCTTGGTATAATAAGCCTCAGGTATTTTTCTGATGTATTTACCAATGCCGCTACCTTGCCATAGAAACACATTTTTAGCAACCTGTTGGGTAATTGTACTTGCACCCGCACCCGCTACTTTTTTATTTTTATTCGGGTTGTATTGCAAGCTTTTTTGTATAGACTTCCAGTCAAAACCATCGTGATCGGGGAAAAGCTGGTCTTCGCTTGTAATAGCGGCCAACCTTACACTAGAAGCAATTTCTTCATTACTTACATAATCCCGCTTCAGTCCATAACCTTCTATCAAGCTCCCCAATTGAGTAAGTGTAATGGGAGGCATTACCCATTTGCACATCACCAAGTACAAATTTGATAATAAAAACCCCCAAAGAAACCACTTTAGCAATTTTTTGAAAATGCGGGAAAAGAAGATTTTTACATTCATATCATTGAGCCAGCAAGATAAGGAGGATTGAAAAATTAATCTTCAAAGAATGTATGCAAAAATGTGAAGTGCTTTGGTAATGATTTTATGTACAAACTGTATCGTTTTAGATTCAAAAAAATCGGGGAAGTATTATTGGGTAATCCCATTGAAACTGGAAACTAAACTTTTTTTATAAAATCAAAAAGCCGTCTCAATTTAAAATTGCGACGGCCATCTTTTGGTATATTGGCTTTTATCATGCCTCCTGTTCTAATCCTGTCAACTCTGGTACATTTTTCATTTCTTTAGAAAGCGGTAAGGCCACCGTTACTTTCGTTCCTATTTCTACTACACTATTTACTTGTAGCTCGCCCTGCGCAAATCCAACCAATCGTTTCACAAGGTAAAGTCCTATACCTAAGCCTTGTTGCTCAAATCTATGGCGATTAAATTGCTTAAATGGGTTGATTTCATCAAGGCTTGCCAATTCAAAACCCCTGCCACTATCTTTCACTTCTATAATATAATCTTCACCTACAGATATTCCGGTAATATAAACTTTTGTACCAGGCTTGCTAAACTTAAGTGCATTATCGGCCAATTCAAGTACCATGCGTTGAAGATATTCGGTATGCGAACGAACCCCCATCTCAGCCAACTCAATCACGACATCATCAGCACGATTATACATTTCCTTTGCCATATTAGTCAGCTCTTTACTTACCTTTTTCACCCAAAATGTAGGTGATAATCCGTTCATAAACATTGACTGCAATTCAGGATAAATTTCAGACCTTTTTATTTCTTCATACAACATCAGATTTGCCAATGAGTGATTAAGCCTGAGTCCTGATTTTAGAATTGATCTGATTAATTCCTGCATCTGTGCTTCAGAAAATGAACTGCGAGCACTAAGCAACAGATTTAATCCTCCGATGATACCATGAAGCGGTGTATTAAATTCATGATAGTATGTAGCAAAAACAGTTGTATCTAGCTCATGTTTTACTTTGGCAAACTCGCCAATGATACGCTGCTGTCTGTCTAGGCGTGTTTCTATTGCCTTTAATAGTTCTTTGTAAGTAAAAGGCTTTGTAAGATAGTCATCTGCCCCTAATTCCATGCCTTGCCTAATGTCTGACTTGTCCACTTTAGCAGTCAGGAAAATAAAAGGAGTATTTTGAATAATAGACGTTTTGCGGATATACTCAAGCACTTTATATCCATCCATTTTGGGCATCATTACATCGCACAAAATCAAATGGGGCCTAAATTCAATAGCATCCAACACACCCTGTTTCCCATTGCTAGCTGTACGAATATTATAACCTTTTGCCTCCAATAGTTCTTGAAGGTTTTCCCTGATATTTTGCTCGTCTTCTATAACAAGTATTCTGAACCGTTTGGGCATATTATTTAGGTTGAATTGGTAATATAACGCTTACAGCTGTCCCTTTATTTAATTCACTATTTACTGGTATTTTGCTGCCATGCTTCTCAATAAATTCTTTTACTATTGATAACCCAAGTCCTGTACCTTCTATTTCAGCTGTATTTGCACCACGAAAAAAAAGCTGAAATAAGATTTTTATATCTTCTTCGGGTATTCCTATGCCTTTATCGGTTATCATAAGAACTACTTTTTTACCATTAAAAATGATATCGAATAACAAATCGCCTTGTTCGGAATACTTGTAAGCATTACTCAAAATGTTTTCAATAGCATGCCCAGATAACTTTTTGTCAAACAATACGAGCACTTCTAACCCTTCTACGTTAATTTTTATTTGCCTTTCATGATTGTGTAAGCTATTGTATTTGTTATTAACTATAGATTGACAATATTCAACCAAGCTTCCTGCTTTAGGCTCAAATGGCGTTCGGTTTGCGCTGGCTCTGCCTAATAGCAGCGCATCATTCATTAAATCGCTCAACCTGATTATCTCCTCTTGCATTTTCACAAACTGCCTTTGAAATTTAGCCTGTTTGTATGCCGGCAAGTCCTCTATATACATTTCCATTAATTCCACTCCGGATTCAATTAAGGTAAGCGGCGTTCGAAATTGGTGCGATGCGTTTGAAACAAAGGTTGATTTCAATTCGCTCAATTCTCTTTCCTTCGTAAGCACCTGCTTCAATTCTTTCATTAGCCTTTCCCGCGCTGTTAAATCACGTCATACTGATTGAATAGCTACGATCGTTTCTCCTTTAATAATAGGTTTAAGCCAAACCTCTAATTGCTTCTCTTCGCCAGATTTTGTTATAACATCTGTAAGAAATCTCTTTTCCGTTTCTGAATTAATGACTTCTTTAAAATAATCATGTTTAGAGGTCTCGTCCATTTTTCGTTTCAAAAAAATATCCTGCGCCCGTTTTCAAATTAAGTCCTCCGCATCAAAGCCCAATACTTGCTTGCAGGATGGCGAGATCTGACACTCTATTGTTTTCAATGTCAATTGTAATTATAATCTCTTTACTACTATTGAAAATGCTTTTCAGCTTTTCGTTTGATTCCAAAAGCGATTCATTTGACCGATCCTTTGGATTTACTTTTTCGATATAGCCCTGGATTTCTAAAGTTTTGCCATTTTCAATAATGGTTAATTGTAGCAAAATATTGACCTAAACAAAGCCTTGTGTAATTGTTTGCAATTCCAATTGAAAATTTGCACTTCTGATTTTATTATCGATGAATGAATCAAATACGGATTGGAAATGCGGTGCATGAGTGGTTGATATAAAATGGTGAAAAGGATGAGCGATGAGAACACATTCTTCGAAACCTGTGATTTGGTGCAACACATCAATTCCACTGTTACAAAAGACTTCTTTATTTGTGTTGATAAATGAAATATTAAAACCAACGGGAAAACAAGCAGGCTTTTTACAAATTGCTTCAAATGCTTTCTGCTGATTATGAAAACCATTACCTGTCAGATTTTTCATAACTTATCTAACTAAACGAAATGGAGCAAAAACTTATTATAATTATTAAAGTGCTAATTAAGTACTCTCATTTTCACCATTTCTATTCTAGTATCACTTACTTCCAAAATTTCAAACTCAAACATGTCAATAATGATTCTTTGTTTTTGTTGTGGTATTGATTCGTATTTGGAAATAATAAAACCTGACAAAGTCTCTGATCCAGAAACGGAAAATGTCAAACCATATTTCTGATGAATATAATCTGTTTCCAGGCGACCACTGAATATGTATTCATTTTCAGCTAAGATCCTTTCAATAAAATCTTCCGAATCGTATTCGTCTTTAATTTCTCCAAAAATTTCTTCCAGGATATCTTCCATAGTTACAATACCAGCAGTTCCTCCAAATTCGTCTATAACCCAAGCAATGCTTTTCCTTTCTTTAGAGAATTTGATAATCAAATCAGTAGCACTCATGCTTTCTGGAACCACAGGGATAGGAATTAATATGGCCTTGATATCTTTTGGATTTTTAAACATGTCAAGTTGGTGAACAAAGCCGATTATATTATCAATAGCTAGATCATAGATCACCAACTTACTAAGTTTTGTTTCAATCATATGTTGCCGAACTACTGATATTGGAGTTGATATTTCAAGTGCTTCAATTTCTGTTCGGGGAATAAGGCATTGCCTTATTTTTATCATTGATAAGGAGAGTGCATTCTCAAAGAGCTCCGTATTCAAGTCTTTATTTTCTTCATCCTGATCTTTGTTCTGTTTAAAAAAATGCTCAAGGTCCCCTTTGCCAAAAACTTCATTTTTTTTTGAAACCCGCATATTCAATACATATTTCAATATCCATTGAGCAATATTTACTAGAACGGCAGCAAAGGGGTAAAATATCTTATAAAAAATATTAGCAGGTATAGCAAAAAAAGAAAGAAGAGTGTCGTTCTTAGCTCTGAATATAGCTTTAGGAATAAATTCTCCAAAAATCAGCACAATACAAGTAGAAATCAGGGTGTCAACAACTAGATGCACATAGCTGTTAGTAATGCCGAAATAAAGCCATGCTGGATGCAATAGGCTGCTGAATAACAAGCCATAAGTTACTAAAAATAAATTAACTCCTATAAGACAACTGCCAATGAATTTTGCAGGCTCAAGCATAAATGCTGACATGATTACGCCACTTCGCTTCCCTTGTTTTTTCCTTAGTTCAATACTTAATTTATTCGCAGTAATAAACGCGATTTCCATCCCTGCAAAAAAACCAATAAATAAAAGGGTAAGAAAAAGGGCAAATATGGTAAAGTACAATATATCCATAATCAAAACTGCATAAATGTACTGCATATTAACCAAATTGCTTTTGATTTTAGGTCTTGAATTTACCAAAGTAATTTCTTAATTGGAACTAGTAAAAGGCAATCTATCTCACATATTTACTACTTTTAAATTTACAGTATCTTTGTAAACTAATGAAAGTAGCTATATACAGCCGAGGTTTAGAGCAAGACCAGGAAGCACAATTACTCACATTGCTTGAAGAATTGAGGAGCCATCATATTGAAATTTGCATACACACATCTTTAACAGGAGCGCATTCAGCCGTTAGCATGCTTCCTGAAGAATTTTTGACTTTTTCAAGTCATGATGATATTGATCAGTCATTTGATTGTATTATCAGCCTTGGTGGCGATGGAACGATGCTAGATTCTGCGACCTTGGTTCGGAATAAGAAAATTCCTATCATGGGTATCAACTTTGGACGATTGGGATTTTTGGCAAGTATTGGTAAAGATGAGTTGTCTCATGCAGTAGAAGCCCTAGCAAACGGACGGTTTGTAATAGAAAAAAGGACCATGTTGCATTTGGATTCCAGCGTTCCATTATTTGGGGATACCCCATTTGCACTCAATGAGTTTGCAATTCATAAGCGAGATATTTCTCCTATGATTAAGATACATACCTACTTAAATGGTGAATTTCTAAATAGTTATTGGTCTGACGGGCTCATTGTATCTACTCCAACGGGTTCTACGGGCTACAATATGAGTTGCAATGGACCTATTGTTTTTCCAGACAGTGCAAGTTTTGTAATAACTCCTGTTGCCCCACACAATCTTAACGTGCGGAGTATTGTTATTCCTGATAATAATATCATTAGCTTTGAAATTGAAGGTCGGACTGAAGATTTTATTTGTACGATGGATGCAAGGCGAGAAGTAGTTGAAAAAGATATTCAACTAGCTGTCAAAAAAGAGGAATTTCAAGTTTTATTGTTGGTTTTAAATGAAAATAGCTTCCTATCTACTCTTAGAGAAAAGTTAACATGGGGCTTTGATAAAAGAAATAAATAACATTTTCGCAGAAAATTGGTTTTTTTGCGTTTATTAAACTCATATTTTGCACGTATGTTCAAGAAGAAAATTTTAATAATTGTATTTGCGGCCCTCATAACCCTCGCTGGAAAAGCGCAGGATATGAACAGTTATATTCAACAAGGTGAGTTTGGAATTGCTGTTGGAGGAGCTCATTATTTTGGTGATCTTAATACAAGAGCATCTTTGACTAAGCCAAAGTTGAGTGCGGGTGTATTTTTTCGTAAACAGTTTACCAACTATATCTCTGCAAAAATTGGAGTAAACTATGCTCGCTTAGGCTATTCTGATGCCTATGCTGATAATGAAGTTCAAAGACGAAGAAATCTAAGTTTTAACACGAATATTTGGGAGTTAACGCTAAATGGAGAGTTTAATTTTTTTAAGTTCTACCCAGGAATTGAAGGTTATCGCTACACACCTTATGTGGCTTTAGGGATTGGCTTCTTTTCCTATGATCCCTATGCTTACCTTAATGGAGAGAAATATTTTTTACGTGCTTTAGGTACGGAGGGACAGGGTAGTGCGAGTTACCCATCTAGAAAACCATACAGTTCTATGGGAAAATGCTTTCCCATCTCGCTGGGTTTTAAATACAACGTCACTCCCGGTTTAAATGTGTTTGCAGAAGTAGGATACAGATTTACAGATATTGATTACCTTGATGATGTAAGCTCTACCTATGCCCCTGATGCTTTTACGGCTTTGCCCAATGGAGAGCCAAGTCCTGCAACATTATTAGCAGATAGAAGTTATGAAACTGGTGATCTCATTGGCATAAAAGGACGTCAGAGGGGAAATTCTCAACAGAATGATTCTTACATTATTGGTCAGGTTGGTGTTTCATTTAATATTTCATCCTATAGATGTCCTTCCTTTTAAGGAATCCTTATTGAATATTCCACCCGGCTAATTGCCGGGTTTTTTTTATTGACTTTTTCCTGTAGAACATAATAATCAACAGAACAATGCTTTTGCTACCTTTACCTTTTAAAGTGAAGTGAATTTAAGTAAAAATGCAGGACATTAAAGAACAAATTGACCTGTCCCGGTTACCTCGCCACATTGCTATTATAATGGATGGCAATGGCAGATGGGCAAAGGAAAAAGGAGAAGATCGCCTTTTTGGCCATTTCCATGGTGTAGAAAGTGTAAGAAACATTGTGGAAGGTTGTGCAGAACTTGGTATAGAGTATCTAACACTATATGCATTTAGTACCGAAAATTGGGACCGTCCAGAATATGAAGTGAATGGACTTATGGAATTGTTGGTTGATACAATAAGACGTGAAGTTGAAACATTAAATAAGAATAATATTAAACTTCACGTTATTGGTGATATGAATATGTTGCCAAAGTATGCATCGGAAGAATTAAATGAAGCTTTGGAAATGACAAGTCAAAATACAGGGCTTAATTTAATAATGGCCTTGAGCTATAGCAGCCGTTGGGAGCTAGTAAATGCAGTTAAAAACATAGCTCAAGAAGTAGAGTCTGGTCAAATAAAAGCTTCTGAAATAACACACGAAACGCTGGAAAAATACTTATGTACCAGCAATTTTCCTGATCCGGAATTAATGATACGAACAAGTGGTGAATATAGAATTAGCAACTTCTTATTATACCAACTTGCATATGCCGAGCTCTATTTTACAAATACCCGTTGGCCCGACTTCAGAAAAGACAATTTAAAAGAAGCAATTCTTGACTTTCAAAATCGTGAAAGAAGATTTGGTAAAATAAGTGAGCAACTTCAAGAGAAAGTTAACTAAAGATCATTTTGGGCGGTACATATTACTATTTAACAAACACTTTTAATTATTCCCGTTAATTTGCCGCACATTGGAGAATCGTCCTTTTTGGGCTTTATATTCTACTGTGGAAAAACAACCAAATCAAGAATTTTGATGCCGAAAATTTATAAACCTCTCTATTTACTTATTGCAGCTATCTTTTTGCAAGGAATTTTGTTTGCTCAAGTAATCACTCCCGGGGATTCACCAACCTCAATTGATGTTAATCTTGAGAATATCTTCAATCAAAAAGTACCTCGCAGGTATAAAGTGGTTAATGTGACAGTGTCCGGTAACCAGTATTTTGATGCCGCACTATTAATTTCGATCGCAAACCTTAATGTTGGTGATGAAATTGTTATTCCTGGTGGTGACAACTTTGCAAAAGCAATCAATAATTTATGGAAGCAGAATTATTTTAGCAATGTTGAAATTTACATAACCAAAATAGAAGGCATTAATTTATACGTGGAGATTGTTGTTACAGAAAGGCCTCGATTGTCTTCCTTTTCATTTAAAGGAATATCAAAAAGCCAAGCAGATGATTTAAGTCAGAAAGTAGGGTTGGTAAGGGGGAGAATTATTACCGAAAACAATAGAAGATCGGCTATTGAGGCAATTGAAAAATATTATTCTGAGAAAGGTTATAGGGGAGTAAAAACCTCTATTCAAGAAGTAAAGGATCCCAAAGTTGACAACTCCATTATCATGGCATTCACTATTGACAAAGGAAACAAAGTCAAAATTAGTGACATTTACTTTGAAGGAAATACTATAGCAACTCAAAGACTTGAGAAACAATTGAAGGGAACTAAGGAAATGACAAGACTTACTTTAGATCCTCCTAAAGACAGCTTAGGGAAAATAGCAGGAGATCCTCTTACATTCAAAGACTACATTAAACACAATGGCTACCTCTCACTTTCCAAAACCAAGGATTTGATTGACCCATATGTAAGGCTAAAATTGTTTTCCTCTGCCAAATTTGATCAGAAAAAATTTGAAGAAGATCAGGAAAAAATTATCCGTTATTACAACTCCCTTGGTTACAGAGATGCTCAAATTGTATCTGCAACCACAACGCCAGATAGTAAAGGAAACCTGGCTGTAAATATTAAAGTCAATGAAGGACATAAATATTATTTTGGAAATATTGTCTGGAGAGGAAACACAAAATTCTCGGATAGTATTTTAACATTGATAATGGGTATTGAAAAAGGAGATACCTATGACCTTGACCTTTTGAATAAAAAAATAGGTAAAGAACTTTCCCCGGAAGGCGGAGACATTAGTGGCTTATACATGGATGATGGTTACTTGTTTTTTAGAACCGAAGTAGTAGAAACCGCCGTTTATAATGACACAATAGATCACGAAATCAGGTTAATTGAAGGTCCTCAAGCGACTTTGAAAAACATAAGAATAGCTGGAAATGATAAGACGAAAGAACACGTAATACGTCGTGAACTCAGAACAATTCCCGGAGAAAAATTCAGCCGGTCTGATATCACCCGTTCAATACGTGAACTGGCCCAATTAAATTTCTTTAATCAGGAAAAGATTAATCCCGGAGTTGTCCCCAATGCTGAAGATGGCACAGTTGATATAAACTGGACTGTTGAGGAAAAATCGAGTGATCAGTTGGAACTAAGTGCTGGCTGGGGAGGTAATATTGGTCTTACAGGTACACTCGGTCTAACTTTTAACAACTTCTCTATTAATAATATTTTTAAGAAATCCGCTTGGCAGCCATTGCCTTCCGGAGATGGACAAAGATTGAGTGTTCGTTTTCAAAGCAATGGTAAAGCGTTTAGGTCTTACAATTTTTCCTTTACTGAGCCGTGGTTAGGCGGTAAAAAGAGAAATTCTTTTACGGTCAGTTTTTATGATACAAAATTCAGAAATGCCGTTTTTAATTCAAATACAGGCCAACAAACTTTTTCTGACAACGACTCTTATTTAAGAACATCAGGCATGAGTATAAGCCTTGGAAAGCAACTGAAATGGCCTGATGATTATTTTACGTTAGTTACTTCGTTAAATTATACCCGCTATGTGTTGAAAGATTATGCCATTTTTCCTGGTTTTAGCAATGGCATTTCTAATAACTTCAATATCAAGCTTGCTTTACAGCGCTCTTCCGCCGGTCCAAATCCCATTTTCCCTAGCAGCGGATCCACTTTTTTATTAAGCGGACAATTTACTCCTCCTTACTCGTTATTTGATAAAAACAAATCAAGTTCAATTAACCCTTATCAGGTGATTGAATATCATAAATGGAGATTTACCGGAGAATGGTTTGTGCCAATTGGCAAACCATCTGGTGCAGACAGAAATAAACAGTTTGTATTAAAAGCTGCAGTAAAATACGGTTATATAGGAAGATACAGCAATAAACTGGAAATTTCTCCTTTTGAACGTTTTCAAGTGGGGGATGCTGGATTAAGTAATAATTTCGCATTATTAGGATATGACATCATTGCACACAGAGGCTATCCTGTGTATGAAACAAGTAATCCAAAAAATAATCCTGATCAGCAAAGTGCTTCTAAGTTCTTTACAATCTTCAATAAATACACCATGGAGTTGCGCTATCCGTTAAGCCTCAATCCAAGCAGCACCATTTTTGGCCTAGCATTTTTTGAAGCTGCTAACGGATGGTACAGCACTAAAGAATACAATCCGTTTAAGTTGCGCCGCTCTGTTGGTCTAGGTATGCGCTTCTTTCTTCCTATGTTTGGATTACTCGGATTTGATTATGGCATAGGATTGGATAGGTACACGCCAAATGGTGGCTTAAAAGAAGCTGCCCGGTTTACCTTCATGTTAGGTTTCGAACCGGAATAATCATCAACCTTCAAAAAAAAAGTATGAAAAAATTTTTATTGATCGCTTTATCGATTTTTCTAACAGTCTCTACTGCGTCAGCACAACGATATGCCGTTATTGACACAAAATATATTCTCGATAAATTGCCGGAATATAAAGATGCTGATAAGAAACTTGCTCAAATTAGTCAGCAATGGCAAATAGAAATAGACGACAAGCAAGGTCAGTTATCACTTATGTACCGCAATTATGAAGCAGAACAATACATGCTAAGCGATGAGTTGAAGAAGAAAAGAGAAGACCAGTTGTTTAATATGGAAAAAGAAATCAGAGACCTTCAAAAGAAGCGTTTTGGGTATGAAGGAGATATTTTTAAAGAAAGGCAAAAACTTGTAAAACCAGTTCAAGACAAAGTTTACAATGCAATTCAGAAAATGGCAGTGAGCCGTGGATATGATTTTGTACTAGATAAAAGTGAAGGAATTACTGTTATATTTGCCGACCCAAAACTCGACAAAAGCGATGAGATATTAAAAGAGCTAGGGATTTCTAAGTAATAAAATAAACAATAACTATTGACCTAAAGTGTCAAATACAAATCAAAAAAGAATGAAAAAAGTATTAATTGTAATGTTTGGATTAGTTGGACTTTTTATAGCACCTAATCAATTAAGTGCTCAAACTTCGGCAAAAATTGGCGTGTTTGACGTTGACATAATGGTACAGGCAATGCCGGGTTATCGTGCGGTGGATAGTATGCTTAATATTTATGAGCAAGACTCTTTGAGAAGCGAATATGAATTTGCAGTAAAAGAATACAATCGTCTAGACAGTACGTATAAATCAGATTCGGCAGCAAAAAAGCCTGGATCTGTATTAAATTATCAAAAAGATCAGCGTTCTCAAATAGCTACCACCATTATTTATTGGCAGCAGATCTCTCAACAAAAGACTGAGCAAAAAAGACAATTTTTAGCAAGTTCTTTGTACGACAAAGTATTGAATGCCTATAGCAAAGTGTTGAACGTGAATAATTATTTAGTTGTTCTTAAACCAGGTGCATTTGAGATGGGCTCAAAAGTTGAAAATGTATTTGAAAAAGTTGCAAAAGAGCTAAATGTTCCATTGCCTGAACAACTTAGAAGTCAGGGACCTCCTCCTGAAGAAAATCCTGCTTCAAAACCAAGTCCAGCTGGTAAGCCGGCTCCTAAAAAACCATAACTATTTCTAAGATATTAATAGAACCATGTACTTGTGTACATGGTTTTTTTATTTTTACAACATGGAAAAACCTGGCCCAATAGGTGTTTTTGATAGTGGATATGGTGGGTTAACTGTATTAAAAGATATTGTCGGGGCACTTCCCCAATACGATTACATTTACTTTGGGGACAATGCACGTGCACCTTATGGACCAAGATCTTTTGATACAATTTATCATTATACACTTGAATGTGTGAACTGGCTTTTCAGTCAAGGTTGCTCATTGGTGATATTAGCTTGCAATACAGCTTCAGCCAAGGCACTTCGAACCATTCAGCAAAATGATTTGACAGCAATTGGTACAAGCAAAAGAGTACTCGGTGTCATTAGACCTACAACAGAAATATTGGGTAATTTTTCAAAAACTGGAGAAGTTGGCATTCTAGGAACAAAAGGAACCGTTTCATCAAATTCTTATGTCATTGAAATTGAAAAATTTTTTCCAACTTTAAAGGTATATCAGCAAGCGTGTCCAATGCTTGTTCCATTAATAGAAAACAGTGATTTTGAAAATGAAGGTGCTGATTATTTTATCAAGCAATATTTAAACAACCTTTTTTCTCAGTCAGAGAGAATTGACACCTTACTCCTGGCTTGCACTCATTATCCTGTGCTTGAAGAAAGGATTAAACAATTTATGCCAAAAGGAGTAGCCATTATTTCTCAAGGAGCTATCGTAGCCAATAGTCTTAAAAATTATCTTTTGCGCCATCCTGAAATAGAAAAAAACTGTAGCAAAAACGGCTCTGTGAGTTTTTTTACGACAGATTCCGTTGAAGATTTCAATAGCCAAGGAAGTCTGTTTTATGGAAAACCTGTTCATTCTTCACATATTGACCTTATTAAACAATAATTTGGTTGCCCATAAATTTGTATAAAAAAACAAAAAAAATTGCATGCATGAACGCTCACTAAGAAAAATTCCACTACTTTTGCCGTCCTTTCACCATAGCAGTACTACTGGGACGTACAGCTTTTGATGGAAACTATATTTTTGGTCTTAGTAAAAACATTAAAATGAAACGTACATTCCAACCCCACAACCGTCGTCGTAAATCTGTTCACGGATTCCGCAAACGTATGGAATCTGCTAACGGTCGTAAGGTATTAGCAAGTCGTCGTAAGAAAGGTCGTGTTAAATTGACTGTTTCTGACGAGAGAAAATTAAAATAAGCACTCGATGTGTTTTACATAATTAGCCCTGTCATAAATTGATGGGGTTTTTGGTTTAGGAAAGGTATGCGTTCAACCAAACTTTCATATAAGAAGGACGAAAGACTAAAAAGCCGCAAGTTGGTAGAGCATTTGTTCCGGCACGGTAAGTCTATCCATTTTTCTCCGGTTAAAGCTTTGTATGATTTCATTGAAGCAACTCCTAGTCAAATGCTGGCTGGAGTTACAGCAAGTAAACGAAACTTTAAAAAAGCTGTAGATAGAAATAGGATTAAAAGAGTAATGAGAGAAGGTTATCGTTTACAAAAATTGCCACTTCTTAAAGCATTAGAACATAAAAATATTTCTTTGGCAGTTTTTTTTATTTTTACTGGCAAAAATTTACCTGAAAACAAGGTTGTTTCTGAAAAGTTAAAAGTAATTTTGCAGAAGCTGGAAGATTTGGTCATACAATTGGACGTAGTAAAATAAAACTGGTTTGATTTGAAATTGCTTTCTAGGATATTAGCTTTTCCTTTTTTATTGCTGGTTAAGTTTTACCAATATGCAATTTCGCCTTTATTAGGTCCTAAATGTAGGTTTACACCTACTTGTTCGCAATATGCTAAAGAAGCATTGGAAAAGCATGGATTTTTTAAAGGAGGCTGGCTTTCAATCAAGCGAATTATTAGATGTAATCCTTGGGGCGGAAATGGTTTTGATCCTGTAGGGTAATTTTATACTATATTGCATTTTATTTTGAATAAAAATTTCTTTTTAATGAACAACTCAATTCTTCGTTTTTCCACTTTTATTTGCCTTTTTGTGATATTTGTCGTTGGAATTTCCTGCAACAAAAATGAAACTGATGTTTTCAAAAATGATGTTCGTGTAAAGAGCGGCATAAAAATCACTGGTAGTGAGCAAGTACCTGTTGTTAATACTGCCGGAGAAGGTAGGCTTGATGTATCTTATGACCCTGTAACAAAAGTATTGAACTATAATATCAGGTGGGAAATTATGACTTCCGGAGTAGTTGGAATTCACTTTCATGGGCCCGCAGCCAGAGGAGCAAATGCTGGAGTTATACACGATATTAATATTACCGATTACATAGGTAGTACGAATGGAATGGCAACTGGAAAAGTGACCTTAAATAATACAACACTTAAAGAAATTGATCTATTGAGTGGTTTCTGGTATATTAACATTCATACAGTTAATAATAGAAATGGAGAAAGTAGGGCCCAAATAATATTTTAGAATCCTTTTTGGTTTGCTTATTTTTCATTTGCTCATTTATTAGATAGATGATTCTCTGCAATCAATCTTTGAGTTTCATGGTAGTTTTTCTCAGATAGCTTATTAAAAAAATGGAACCTGAAGCCCTCGAATTACTAAAAAAGGTAAGCAAAAGCATTTTCCTTGCTGTATTGTGGTTAGGCGTAAACTCCATTGCTGCAATAAAAGGCGATCACGCTTTTATAAAGAATGCCTGGACACTTGGCAATATTGTTTTTTATATTTGGCTAGTTATTAGCATCCTTATTTTAGTATTGCTGCTTAACAAAATATGGGCGTCAAAAGCAAATCAATCTGCTTAGCTGCTATGATCAGCAACAATAAACCACTTGTTTTTAATTTTCCTCAATATTAGGGTAAAGTGCCCTTGAATGTCCCCAATTGTTCGTGTCAAATTCCATTTACCTACAACAAAATAGTATGAGCCTGAAAGTCTTTTCATACTTAGGATATCGAATTTAAGTTTGCCCATTGCTGAGGTATCAGGATAGCCCTTTTTATAATTGTTGAGCGTTGTTTTATATCCATACTTTGGACCGTTCTTTCCTAAAAACAAAAGACTATCATTTTCCCAATAGCCTTTCATAAAATTATCTATGCTCCCATTGTTCCATTCTTCGGATTGTTGGTTTAACAACGAAATAATTGCTGTCTCGTCTTTTTGTTGCCCAAAACTGTAGTTAGACAAATTCATGCTAAAACATACCAAAATCATTAGTTTATAAGTACGTAAGAATAATAAGTAGTTTTCCATCTTATTTTTTTTATATTATTTAAAGTCAATAATTTTTCCCAAGCCTTGATTTCATTTTCTATGTTTCTTGGCAAAATTAGGTCGCTTACATGCTTAGTTAATTATTAATTTTTTTAAAACCGGATAACAACAATTGATAAAAATTTGGAAATATACATGTATGTACATACATTTGTGTGGTGAAATTGGAAGATGCATTGCAATCAAATAAGTTCTCATCAAGTCAGCACAAAGCTGGTTTGAATATTTTGTACACTGCATGGTGGCTAAAAACAAAAATAAGCAGAGAACTTAAAGAACTGGGGTTGACCCATGAACAGTATAATGTCATGCGGATTTTAAAAGGTATGCATCCCGAAAAAATGTGCGTCAAAGAAATTGGTGGAAGAATGATTGAACAAAATTCAAATGTACCCAGAATTGTAGATAAACTGGTAGCAAAAAAGTTAACGTCGAGAACTACTTCTTTGGCAGATAAAAGAGAAACTGTGATTAACTTAACTACTTCAGGAATAAATTTATTAGATAATGCAAACGAACAGGTGGAGATTATTATAAGCAAGAGCATTTTTATTACGGAAGCCGATGCAAAATTATTAAACAGCTTATTAGAAGCATTTAGAGCAAAAGATTGATTTTTTTAAAAATACATGTACATACACACACTTCAATATGAAAACAATTTATCACAGTGCAGACACAAGGGGGGTAGCTAATTTTGGGTGGTTGAACAGCCATCATTCTTTTAGTTTTGGTCATTATTATGATGTTGAAAAGATGGGCTTTGGATTACTCCGCGTTTTAAATGATGACATTATAATCGGCGGCTCCGGTTTTGGCACACATCCACATGATAATATGGAGATTATTTCCATCCCACTATCGGGTGCACTAGAACACAAGGACAGTACCGGTACCCAATCCGTAATAAACGAAAACGACGTTCAAATAATGAGCGCAGGTAGTGGTATCAGTCATTCAGAGTTTAATCACTTTAAAGATAAAACAACTAATTTTTTACAGATTTGGGTGCTCCCTAAACTAAAAAATATCCCACCAAGATACGATCAGAAAACCTTCATGGTAACAGACAGAATTAATAAGTTTCAAACTGTAGTGGCACCTGATGATGAGCAAGCAGTTTGGATCAATCAAGACGCATGGTTTTCTATGACCCATTTGCAACAGGGAAAATCTTTGGATTATAGGCCCCAAAAAAGTGGAAATGGCTTTTACGTTTTCGTTTTGGAAGGTAGTTTAGTCATAAACGAGCAACAGCTTTTAAAAAGAGATGCTTTGGGTATTTGGGATACAGAACAATTTACAATGAAAGCAAACACGGATTCTGATATATTAATCATAGACATACCAATGAAAGGAGCATAAAATGAAAAAGAACAGAAGCATAAAAAGCATTGTTTACGCCAACCAATTTGATATGGGTGGCATGCCTGTCCGCCAGGCTTTTCCATCATCAAAGGCCGAATCAATAGATCCCTTTCTTTTGTTGCATCATGCAGAAGTAAAAGTACCAACTCATATTCCGGCACTAAATGCAGGCGTTGGGCCACACCCTCATAGGGGATTTTCACCTGTAACTTTTATTTTCAAAGGAGGCGTTCACCACAGAGACAGTAGAGGAAATAACAATATCGTTTATGAAGGTGGTACTCAGTGGATGAATGCAGGAATGGGCATTGTTCACAGCGAAAGGCCTCCAAGTAATATCCAGGAAATTGGTGGCATTCAAGAAATAATTCAACTGTGGGTCAATACTCCTTCGGCTCATAAAATGGATCAACCAACTTATATTCCACTAACAGCCGAGGATACGCCTTCAGTAATTAGTAAAGATGAGATGATAAAAATAAACATTCATTCAGGAGAATTAAATGGAGTTAAGGGTCCAATCCTTTCCTTTTCTCCTGTAAATACTTTTACTGTGAACGCTAAACAAGGCGGGCATTATTATTTCGACATTCCCACTAATCACAATGCATTCATATACCTATTACATGGAAAAATTAAAATTAGTGGAGAGGCTGACGATATTGATTCGAAATATGTGGCTGTATTAAACAACGATGGGCAAGGCTTTGACTTAATAGCAATGGAAAATAGTGTAATTATTATTGGAACAGGAGAACCGATAAATGAGCCCATTGTATCTCACGGCCCCTTTGTAATGAACACTCAATCTGAAATAATGGAAGCATTTAGAGATTATGAAATGGGTAAAATGGGCGTATTGATTGAAGATTAATTATTTAACCAAATAAAAACAATAACAATGGCAACTTACAAAATTGACGTAGATCATTCAGACATTATGTTCAAAGTAAAACATTTGATGATTTCTACTGTTTCAGGAAATTTTAAAAAGTTTGATGGCCACATCGACGTAACGGAAGCAGACCTAAGTGATGCAGTGGTAACCTTTGAAGCTGATGCAGACAGCATTGACACCAAAAATGAGCAAAGAGACGGCCACCTAAAAAGTGATGATTTTTTCAATGCTGAAAAATTCCCAAAACTTACATTTAAATCTACTGGAATAAAAAGCAAGGGTGGCGATGCATACATATTATCCGGCGATTTCACTATCCGCGATGTAACAAAATCCATTGAATTGCAAGTAACTTATAATGGGAGCACTATTGATCCATGGGGCATGGAAAGAATGGGATTTGAAATAACCGGAAAAATTAACAGAAAAGAATTCGGTTTAAAATGGAGTTCACTTACTGAAGCAGGTGGTATTGTCGTAGCTGAAGATGTGAAGCTAGAAATGAATGTTGAAGTAATTAAGCAGTAATTATTCATCCGGGCAGGTAAGATCTCTTTACCTGCCTTTTTTTTCTTCTAACAAACATCATTGGATATTTGTTGTTAAAGGGATTTGATAATAAAATGAAATGAACATAGAAATAATTTCAGGTAGTCCGAGAAAAAATAGTGTCAGTTTTAGGTTGGCATTATTTCTACAAAAGCATTTGCAAGAAGCATCTAAACACAATGTAAACATCATAGATGTACGAGAATGGAATTTTCCGACATTGCAGGAAGAAGTCTATTCCTCGGTAGAAGTAACTCCAGAAAAATACAAGCCCTTGGCGCAGCGGATGTTTGCAGCAGAGGCTTTTATTATAGTAACACCGGAATACAATGGCAGTTATACTCCTTCAATGAAAAACTTGTTCGACCATTTTCCCAAGCAATTGCACAAAGCTTTCGGCATTGTAACAGCCTCCTCCGGGGCACTAGGAGGTATGCGTGCAAGTCAACAATTACTATTGCTTGTAACCGCTTTGTTTGGCATTCCAAGTCCGCATATGTTGATTGCGCCTCATATTGATAAAAAATTTGATACTGATGGCGCATTGTTGGACCAACTTTTTTTCAAAGAAGTAAATAACTTTTCCGGAAAGTTTTTGTGGCTTGCTGAACGGTTGGCTACTTAGTCTTTTAATATTATGTTTGACTCGCAGGTTGTACCTTAGCACCTACTGAAACACAATGAGCGATGAAATAAAGCATGAATGCGGTTTAGCATTCATTCGTCTAAGAAAACCCTTCTCCTACTATTTACAGAAGTATGGTACCGTTTTATATGGATTGAACAAGCTGTACCTACTAATGGAAAAGCAGCACAACAGAGGACAGGATGGCGCTGGACTTGCTGCTGTAAAACTCGACGTGGAGCCGGGATACCCGTTTTTGCATAGAATTAGAAGCGCTGCCCCACAAGCTATTGCAGATTTATTTGCAACGATAGGAAAAGAGGTAGCTGAACTTGAAAAATTTCAACCTAATATTCGTCAACATCCCGGATTGTTAAAAGGGCATCTCCCCTTTTTAGGCGAATTATTACTCGGCCATTTAAGGTATGGCACACAAGGAAAAAACAATGCAGAATTTTGTCACCCGTTTATTAGAAGAGACATTATTCCATCGAGAAATCTTGCAATGGCTGGAAACTTCAATCTGGTAAATACGGATGAACTTTTTGCGCTTATCAATATTGAACCGGGAACATTTTCAAAACAAAGTGACCTGGCAGCCATGCTTGAAGTTGTTTATCATTTTCTAATAAAAGAAGATGAAGAAAACGAGGATAAAATTGACATACCATCTGTTTTACAAAAAGCTACTTCACTGTTTGATGGAGGTTATACTATAGGAGGGCTGATTGGCAATGGTGATAGTTTTGTAATGAGAGATGCACATGGAATTAGGCCGGCATATTACTACATAGATGATGAAGTGGTAGTAGCCGCAAGCGAAAGGGCCGCCATAAGAACATCCTTTAATGTGGGTGAGAATGAAGTGTTGGAACTCATGCCTGGCAATGCTTTGATTGTAAAAGCAGATGGCGAATATAGCGTTGAGCAAATACTAAATCCATTAGAAAGAAGAGCGTGCAGTTTTGAAAGGATATATTTCTCAAGAGGAAGTGATGAAAAAATATACAGAGAAAGGATGGCTTTGGGCAATCAATTGAGCAAACCTGTATTGGAAGCTATTGATTACGATCTTAAAAATACTATCTTCTCTTACATTCCCAATACTGCCGAAATAGCCTATTATGGCATGTGCAAAGGAATGGAGGATTACCTGAACCAAATAAAAGTACAAAGGATATTAAGTTGGGGAAAAGAAGTGGATGAAGAAAAACTGTCTGCGATGATTAATCGCAAGATCAGGCAAGAAAAAATAGCGATAAAAGATGTGAAGCTGCGCACCTTCATTACTGAGGATGTCAGCCGAAATGAAATGGTGCAGCACGTTTATGATATCACTTATGGTACCGTACGAAAAGGAGAAGATACGCTGGTGGTTATAGACGATTCAATTGTTCGTGGTACTACACTTAAGGAAAGTATTGTAAAAATGCTTTCTCGTTTACAACCCAAAAAAATAATTGTTGTTTCATCGGCACCACAAATCAGATATCCTGATTGCTATGGAATAGATATGAGCAAACTTGGGGATTTTATCGCTTTCAGAGCAGCTATAGCATTGATTAAGGACCGTGGCATGGAATTTTTGCTAAAAGATTTATATAATAAATGTAAGGAGATGGAGCAGGTAAATGAATTACATATAGAGAATATTGTGAGGCAAGTGTATAAACCATTTTCAACTGAGGAAATTTCTAACAAAATAGCTCAACTCATTACTCCTGTTAATATTGATTTTCCTGTGGAAGTAATTTACCAAACTATAGAAAACCTCCATGCTAGTTGTCCAACAAATACAGGCGATTGGTATTTTACAGGCAACTATCCTACCCCGGGTGGAAATAGGGTAGTTAACAAAGCATTTATCAATTATATGGAAGGAAACAATTTAAGAGGATATTAATAATTTAAGCAACATTTTTCAAGTCATTATTTTGTATTTATGTATTTATGTATTCATTATTAATAATAAGACACGCAAAAAGTAGCTGGGATTTTGGTTTAGAAGATTTTGACCGATCACTCAATCACAGGGGGAAGTCAGACGCTCCGGAAATGGCAGAAAGATTGAAAAAGCGTGGAGTACATTTGGATGTAATGATCAGCAGCCCAGCTAAAAGGGCCCTATCAACTGCTACTTTATTTTCCAAGATTTTTAATGATTTGGAAATCCTTACCATTCCATCACTATACGAAGCGAGTGCAAAAACATTTGAGAAAGTGGTCACAGAACAAAATGACCGGTTTAAACAAATTGCCATATTCTCTCACAATCCCGGGATAACAGATTTCATAAACAGTCTAACCAATGTACGGGTAGATGATTTGCCTACATGCGCAGTATTTGCAGTAAAGGCCGACATAACTTCCTGGAAGGAATTTGTAGATGCTAAAAAAGAATTTTGGTTTTACGATTTTCCTAAAGCATAGTAATATTTGTTTGAGATAAATTCGTTTATTGTTTTTTGATAAGTATTCATATCTATTTCTAGGTGTTTGAATTCAAACTTTTCTACTTCTTCAATAAGCTTCAGAATATTTAAATTTTCTTGTTTTGAGGACATGCACCAACCTTGTTTGTGAAGGTGATCCGCAAGATATTCCTGTTCCGTTTGCCCCGGTGTGGGTATTAAAACGGCTTTCTTTTTCAGTTTAATAATGTCCATAATGGTCGTGTATCCACTTCGGCTGACAATGTATTCAGCTCTGAGGAATGCAGATTCAAGTTCTAAAGCTGTTAGGTGATTTTTGACTGTAATATTTGAATTAACCTTAATGGTCTCTGCATTTTCCGGCAAACCCCTTACCAGCAATACTTTTTTAGGAAATGTTTTTAACTGGCTGATTAGCAGGTTTTCGAGTATTGATCTTTGAGGTTCAGGACCTGACAAAACAATTAGGAGAAAAACGTCTTTGGTCACTTGCTTCGATTCATTAAACCTGCTTAATGGTCCAATGTAAGAAACAGGTATGGAAGGCAACGTTTTAGGATGAGATAGGGTTCCGGCAATATTTGGCTCGCCTTTGGTATCTGGTACCCAACAAGCTGTAAAATTTTTCAACATGTTATAATGTACCAATTGCATCAGCTTTTCGGCTAAAGCAAATGGGGCCTTTATCTGCAATTGGTGTGTCATAATCACACAAGGAATTTTCTGATGATAAAGTCCATATCTGTTATCGGATATGATCATATCAACTGGTGAATGTTGCAAATAATGATCAAGCCAGCTTTTCTCCTTTTTTATGGAGCGCCATATTTTTGGCAGCTGTAGCATAATTTTTAAGGAGAACCAACGTTTTCTTTTAGCATACTGTATGTGATAACCTTTCAAATGAATAAATTGTAGATCAGGAAATTCCCTTTTTAACAAATTTTGTTGGACGCCTTCGGTAGCAATTACTACTTTACAACCTGATTTGATTAAATGGGAAATAATAGGAACGCACCTGGTTGCATGGCCTAATCCCCAATCAAGCGGGGCTATTAGAACGGAAAAATTTAATTTATCTATCAATTTATTAACTGCTAAATTTGTTATGTCATATTAATTCAATTATGAAAAAGGTTACTCAAATATCAGTTTTATTGTTATTCGCCCTCGCTATTACTTTTAGTAGTTGTGGAACCAGCAAATCCGGCAGAGGCTGCGGATGCCCTAATGTATTTAAAAAATCAGTTGGTTAAAGCATTATTGCAACAAAAAAGGGTCTTCAAGCGTTAAGTATTTTACAAGCATGAATTCAAAAAATAGAGACATATTATTGTTGACAAGAAATAGCAACTCAGATAAACAAGAGGTTGCTTATGAGGTAGAAAAACTACATCAATTACTGTTTCATGTAGAATCAATGTACAATTTCTGCATAGCAAATGAAATCATTGACATTACTAATTACAAAATCATTGACAATCCAATAAAAATTGAGCGGATTATAAAAAATAACAAGCTTAAAAAATTTCAATTCATTAGTAATAAAAATTAGAAGGTAAAATCGAGTATAAAAAAAGGAGGTGATCAAAAATCACCTCCTTTTTTATAGCTAACTTAAGTTGGTTAGTGCTTGTTTCAACTTTCCAAGCATTTCATCAATTTCTTCTTTTTTACATGTTCCTACACTCAACCTATACCACGGAGAATTGCGGTCTGCACCAAAGGCATAAAATGGAACCACAGCAAGTTTAGCCTCAGCTAATAAGTATTCCGTTACATCTGCTTGTGTTTCCAAAATGGAACCACTGTTTGTTTTCTTGCCCACCAAATCGAACCTGATCGTAAGGTAAATAGCTGCCTGAGGTGAAATGGCATCAACAGCGAATCCACTGTTGTGCAATGCTTTGAAACCTTCAAAAATCCGGCTCAGCCTTTCTTCTATTTCCGATTTGAAGTGAACGAGGTATCTTTCAATAGCTTCATCCTGCAAAAGAAATTTAGCGGTAGCTTTCTGCTCCGCCATTGGGCTCCACGCTCCTAAATGGCTAAGAATAGCTTTCATTTTTGCTATAATATGCGCAGGACCCATTGCCCAACCAACCCTTACTCCTGTAGCAGCAAATACTTTGGAAATGCCGTCAACAAATATGGTGTATTCCTTCATCTCAGGCCGAAGCGTTACCGGATCTGAGTGTTTTGTATTTCCAAAAGTCAATGTCCAATACATTTGGTCGTACATCATGTACAGCTTCTTTTCGTTTTCGCCCCTGCTGGCATTTTCTTCCAACACAAAATCACAGATTTTCTCCAACTCACTATGTTGCATTGTAGTCCCTGTTGGGTTCTGAGGAGTACATAAGCAAATAAGCGTTGCTCCCTTAATGTGGGGTTTAATATCCGACGCTAGCGGCATGAAGTTATTCTCAGGCAAGGCTTCAATCATACAATGCCCTGCCTCAGACATGTGTGTGTAGTGATTGTTGTTCCATGAAGGAACAGCATAAATAACCTTATCTCCTTTGTCAACGATTGTTTTAAAGGTCGTATAAATTAACGGTCGCCCACCTGCGGCTATCAGTATTTCATTGTTTGCGTAGTTCAATCCCTCCCATTTGTGAAGAAAGGATGAAACAGCGTTCCTTAATTCAGGAATACCATCAGCAGGAGGATAATTGGTAAACTTATGCCTGTAAGCATCTATTATTCCATCTTCCAATTCGGAAGGAATTGGGAATATAGATGGGTCAAAATCACCGATGGTGAAATTGTAAATTTTTTCTCCGTTTCTTATTCGCTCACTAATTGCATTTCCTAGTTTAACAATTTCAGAGCCAATAAGGGTATCTGCTAGATGGCTTAATTTCATATTGACAAAAATAGCATTTAGCAATCAAAATCAATGGTTATCAAAATAAAAGTTATTAATTCCCCTTTTTCCATCCAATTCACAAAAAAATGCTCCCATAAATCAATATAGGAGCATTTTTTTCATAAGATAATTATTTCTATTCTTTATTCTCGGCTTTAAATATCTTTTCAGCTTTTTGCGCCTTATCAAAATCAAGCACTACCCCGTTTATACAATATCTCAAACCGGTTGGTGGTGGTCCATCTTCAAAAACGTGACCAAGATGCGATTTACACCTGCCGCATTGCACTTCAGTACGGGTCATTCCATGAGCATTGTCCGGCGTATAAATAATAGCCGATTTGCTGATAGGTTCATAAAAACTTGGCCAACCACATCCGCTTTCAAATTTAGTATCACTTTTGAATAATGCATTGCCACAAGCTGCACAATAGTACGTGCCTATTTCATTATATTTCTCATACTTACTGGTCCATGGTCTTTCGGTACCTTTTTCACGAGCTACATAATATACTTCCGGCGATAATTTTTTTCTCCATTCTGCATCTGTCAACACTACTTTGGTACTATCGGTTTCGGATTGCAAGACATTTTTTTTCTCGTTCGGTTCCACAACTTTATTTTTATTGGTTTGCGAATAACAGCCTAAACAACACGTAGCTGTAATAATAAATAGTAAAATGTTTTTCATGTGCTAAATTACTACATAAAGCTAAACACAGACTGCAATAGAAGGTTGTTAATTGTAGATAAATAGCTGTAAAATAGGCCATATTAACAGAAACGTAGTATATTCGGTCTTAAACTGTTAAAGTAAATTAAAGTGCCAGCACTTATATTTGCTTCACATACAATGACAAATAGCTAATGTTTAATATAATTTTATTTGGACCTCCGGGAAGTGGAAAAGGAACTCAAAGTGAGCGACTGATCGCAACATATGGCTTAAAACATCTTTCCACCGGTGATTTGCTACGAAGTGAGATAGCCGGAATGACTACATTGGGAATGGAAGCCAAACAATTTATGGAAAAAGGGCAGCTTGTACCGGATGCGGTTGTTATCGGCATGATTAGCAGTTGCCTCGATCAACATCCGGAAGCCAAGGGATTTCTTTTTGATGGTTTTCCTAGAACACAAGCGCAGGCAAAAGCATTGGATGAGCTATTAAAACAAAAACAGACGGAAATAGGCATTTTCTTAGCCCTTGAAGTGACGGAGGAAGAATTAATAAAACGATTGCTAAACCGTGGTCTTACGAGTGGCAGAACCGATGACCACAATGAAGACGTGATCAAAGCAAGAATAACTGAATACCATACAAAGACTTCAGCCGTTGCGGATCACTACGAACAATTTAATAAAGTAGTACACATAAGGGGCGAAGGAAGTGTAGATGAAATATTTGAGAGTTTGTGTGCTGAGATTGATAAAAGAAAATAAAAAGCAATCCAATACCAACTGCTTGCCTCCTTTTAAATTAAAGGAGGTTTTTTTATGGCTTAACTACAAAAAAGCATGCTTTGTCTGTTTGGCTAATGAAGTTTGTTTACTTTTATGATACAGATTGCTGATTAAAACGATAAAAATTAAACTGCCCCCATATGATAACCGAAGTAAAAGACGGATATGTAAAGACCGAAAAAGAACACGGCATTACTACCATCGAATTTTTTCACCCGCAAAGTAATTCGCTACCGGGTAAATTGCTAGAAGCACTCGCACAGACTATTCACAGCGAAGGAATTAACCAAGATACAAAAACCATTATTTTAAAATCTGCAGGCGAAAAGGTATTCTGTGCAGGTGCCTCTTTTGACGAATTGCAGGCTATAAAAACCGAAGCAGAAGGATTGGCATTTTTTTCGGGGTTTGCCAAAGTGATTAATGCCATGCGAAAAGCTCCAAAGTTTATCATTGCCCGGATACATGGCAAATGTATAGGTGGCGGAGTTGGTATAGCAGCCGCAGCAGATTATGCTATAGCTGCAGAAGGGGCAGATATAAAACTAAGCGAACTTGCTGTAGGAATAGGCCCTTTTGTTGTAGGCCCTGCTGTACAGCGAAAAATGGGGCTTTCTCCGTTTACGCAACTTACCATAGATGCAAACATGTTTAGGTCTGCAGATTGGGCAAGAAGAAAAGGATTGTATGCCGAACTGCATCCGGAAATAGAAGGAATGGATGATTCCATTACCCGATTGTCATCTACCTTATCACATAGCAATCCAGATGCGATGGTGGAATTGAAGAAAATATTTTGGAAAGGCACCGAAGACTGGGATACCTTACTAAAAGAAAGGGCCGCTATTAGTGGTCGGTTAATATTGAGCGATTTCAGCAAAGATTTTATTGAAAAATTTAAGAGCAAGGTAAAAAGTAAGTGAGCGGAGAAAGGGGGCTTTGGGTCTTCGGGTAGTATTGATAAAAGAATAGGGCAGTATGATGGTGGGGGTAGGCAGATTCCCTTACTACCCCGTTCACCCTAAGTTTTCACAATAAAGAACGGAATGTTGTTCAAGGTCTTAGCGCAGCGAGACCTTGAACGCAAGATAAATGGAGGTCTATGACCTCCTGTCTTTGCAACACTTGTCCCGCTCATCGGGAAGATAAACTACTCAGCGTTGTTAATAGCTTATTATTATTATCTTAGTTTATCTAAAAGATTATGCAATGGCTTATGGCTACTCGATTTCGGATCAAGGTTCTGTTTATTTCATCACTTGTACAGCTGTTAACTGGGTAGATGTTTTTACGCGCAAACAATATGCCGATATTATTATTGATAGCCTTAACTATTGTACAGATAAAAAAGGGTTGATTGTGTATGGCTATGTTATTATGAGCAACCATATTCACTTGTTAGTACAAGCCCGACACGAAAACATGTCAGACATATTGCGTGACTTCAAAAAGTTTACTTCGCAAACCATACTTCGTGCTATTGAAGATAGTAAAACTGAAAGCAGGAAAAGCTGCCTGCCCGTCCGTTCAGGCGGGGATGCTTTAGGTACCGTGTCCCGATTTTTCTGGATTCAAGATTGCAGGAAGTGACAACAGCAATAATACTCAATATCAATTTTGAAAACCGGATAATCAACCGGAACTATGTTTTGAACTGAAGTTTATGTGGCAAAAACTAAACTATATACACAACAACCCTGTAAGAGCAGGATTGGTATATAAAGAAGAAGAGTATGTGTTGAGTAGTGCAGCTGATTATGTTTTTGGAAAACAAATTGGTAAGGTAAGCGTGGCACTATTAGACCACTTACAAACAACATATACATAGTTCTATGTTGGTTAGTTTTTGTCTTTTTCAAAGACAGCAGTTCGGAGAACTGCATTTATCTTTGCTTCGAGGTGCCCTTCGGAACACCTCGAAGAACGGGGGGGGAAACTCCAAGATAGATTAAAACTTTACAAACACCCCCTTGCCAACTTTCTCACTGCGCCCAAACTTTTTTAACTTCTGAAAAGGAATCATTACTTCATTGTCACTTACTATAGCAGCAAACCGTGGTATGGCCACCATGTTCTCATTCTGCAGGTCTGTTACCATTTCTTTTTTGACAACCTTTCCATCGGCAATCGTAATTGCGCATAACACTATATCCTCTGAAGTATGCGTCTCGTACTTGAAGGTGTGTTTCCCATCAAGGTTTTGTTTCAGTTCGTTGACAAAGATGATTGACTGATCTTTTTTGATCGCTATGAAAAATCCATTTGCAAAATCATTCAAAGCGTAGGATGAATATCGTGGAATACGGGTAATGGTTGTCTCGCCGTTCTTAAACCAAATAGAAATAATACTTCCCCTAATGAAATAGCCGGATGAACTTGTAGAATGATAGCGGTACAATTGTCCGGCCATCTGGATAGAACCATCCTCCAAAGCATACGTATCAGATTCAAGGCAATCAACCATCCCGATGTATTTGCCTTTGGTAAAGGACCATTCCCATTCTTCGTTTTTTAAATCGCTTAGGAATTCGGGCGTGAATGGTGTGAGTTTTACACCTGATATTTTATTATCTGTCACTTTAAGTGAAGCACTGAATACGCCGGTGAGGTTTGGGCTATTTACATGATAGGTACCTACAATTTTTACCGTCTTATCGTTTGATGAAATACAATGCACTTCTGCTGCCTGCCCGTCGGGTATCGGCATTATAAGGTCTTTTCCGTTATTACTTCTGGTGCATACAACGACGTGACCATTCTCCGGCCCTGTTTCTATTTTTCCGGTAAAACCAAGATATACATTTTCGCTATTGTCCACACAACTTCCTGAAAGGAATGCTTTCAACTCCGGATCATTGCCAACCGTTCCTGCTTTTGACCATAAGGAATTCATTTGCAAATCAAGCACTGAATAGAAATATTTGTTTTCGTTGCCTGAGGCCCAGGCGACGAGTATCTTCGACTTATCTGGAGATTGAGTTATTCGTAGCCGATCTGTGGAAAGTGTATTTGCGACAATGAAAACAGAAGGCCGTTTCTTGTAGTCGACTGTCAGTATTTCTTTTGGATTTTTTAGGCCAAGATTAACCGTATCTACCTCTCCCGCCATTATGTGGATTGGTCCAGCATCATCGCCTTCAGCCATTTGAAAGTAGACAAGGTATAATTTATTATTAATTTGCTGCAGAGATGCATCAAAAGGACCATAAATTCTTTCATCATTGGAAAGCGGTATTGATCCAATTAACTTCATTTGCCTGTCCTGCATATAAAGGCTAAGCTGAAATTTTTCCTTGGATAATTTGAAGCGTCCCATTTGGTTTTTTACTTCGCCTTGGGCGAAACTGATGTACTTATTTCCAAACTTAAAAACATTGCTGGATGGAATAAAATCAGTTTGATTGTTTTTGTCAAAACTAATTTCTTGGGAATTAGCAGACAGGATATTTCCTGCAAAAAAAGCAGCAAAAAGTACGACCTCGACAATCTGTCTCATTAGTTTACTTATTTTATTCTTTATTATAAAAGCGTGATCAAAGTAAAATGTTTTTTAAGTATAAAAAAAACGAATTATCCTGTTTAATATTGAATACTAAGTTTGTATGTTAAATTATTCCTCGGAGCATTTAAAAGGAGGTAGGTTTTTCCTTCCGTCCGACTGGGGTCTTCTCTCCGCGCATTGTGCGTTTGCCAGAGACCCCGGCTTGGGTAACCGCTATCAGGAAAGTTCTTCGAAATGCATCAGCACATAACTATATCCTTTCCGCTGCTCTCAGCCACCTTTCAGGAATATCATTAGCAGATGC
>JANMZN010000153.1:0-4630 GCA_031383285.1 Segetibacter sp. | reverse complement strand
TTTGCCAATCTAAATTTTTATCTGCTTCTCGATTAATATATTTAAAGTAGCGCTTAAGGTAGACTATTCCTTCTTGATAAGTTTTGCTTGATTTAATCAGAATTAACCCCTTGTACTTTAAGCAGCTATGATATTCTTTTAACTGGGAACAACCTAGATTTGAACATGTGCTTTCAATTTTGCTCAGAAATCGAAGACTTTTTTCATAGAGGTTTTGGTAATAATAGTTTAAAGAAATATTCAAAAGAATTTTCAAAATCTCTGCATCATCGGACTCATACATTCGACTTCTTACTTGTAAGACTTTCATATAGAGTGCTTCTGCTTTCTTAAATGAATCAATACCTGAGTAGGTGTTTGCTAAATTTTGCATTGCATTTACATAATCTACAATTGAATTCTCATTTCTGTTTTCTAAAAGGGCTATAGCTTTAGTGAAGTATTTTCATATTCATAAGAAGGTACTTCACGTTTCTCTGCTTTATTACCTTACAAATTATTTGCATCGTTTTCCTGGTAAATTTCAATACTACACACGAGGCTGTATATGCAGGAGTAGCCAACGAAGTAACAGGATCCGTTAATACTGAATTCAATAAAGTTCAAAACTATTTTCACCTTAGAGAAAACAATCGGCTTTTACTAGATGAAAATACTCGGTTAAAAAATATGTTAGGTATCAATTTCGAATCTCCTGACACCACAAAGCAAGCAATAATTGACAGCATTTATCGGGATACCACAGGTAGGCAACGAAAGTTTATCTGGCTTCCTGCCAAGGTAGTCAACAACTCCGTTTCAAGTCAATTAAACTACATTACCCTACACAGAGGATCAGCTCAAGGCATAAAAAAAGATATGGCAGTGGTTGGCCCTCAAGGAACTGTTGGGGTAGTAATAGATGTTAGTGAAAACTATTCAAAAGTCATGAGTATGCTACATCAGAACAGCATCGTGAGTGCCATGTTAAAAAAGAACGCAATTTCGGGAAAAATAAACTGGACCGGCGAGGATCCCCGATATGTCACCCTTAATAACATTCCAAAAACTACTGCATTAAAGAGAGGAGATACGGTTGTCACCAGTCAATATTCTTCTACTTTCCCTCCTAATATTATGGTTGGTACCGTAGAAGAAGTGAAAAAAGATCCTGCCAGTAATTATTTTATCATTAAAGTAAAAACTGCAACCGATTTTTATACATTGGAGTATGTAAATGTGGTTGAAAATGCACAATTGACAGAACAAAGAAAACTGGAACAAGCACCGGTAAAAAATCAATGAGTTTATTTGTAAAAAATATTTTTCGCTTCATGCTGTTTATTCTGGTACAGGTCTATATCCTGAACCAAATACCTCCATTGCATCAGTTCATTACGCCCTATCTGTATTTTTTATTTATCCTTTGGCTGCCATTTTCCATTTCACGGTTTGGGCTTCTCCTTGTTGCTTTTTTACTTGGCATAACACTGGATTACTTCCTTGGCACACCTGGCCTTCACGCAGCCCCTTGCGTATTAATCGCCTATTTAAGGCCTTTTCTTATAAACATACTCATCTCACAGGAAGGTGCAGAATTGAACTATGCAGAACCATCCATAAAAAGTATGGGATTTGCACCTTATGGTTTGTATGTATTGGTATTCACCTTTATTCACCACTTCTACCTGGTATTGATTGAATGGCTCAGCTTTGGAAATTTCATTTATTTTCTTGGTAAAGTAACAGCTACCACAGGAATTAGCTTATTACTGATTTTTATTTCAGAAATGATGTTTTTCAGAAAACAAAAATTCAGGACGAATACTGCTTAGAAAACTACTTTCCGAATAGTGAAAGAAATGTTGATTACCTAAAAGCTGAAAAATATTTTTCACTTCTTTTCTGCACAATCATTCAAAATGACTGAACATACTGCAAATTTGCATTTACATATTTGTATCAGTAAAAGTTAAGGGGCATTATGCCAGCAATCAACCACTCTAGAAAAAGAGTAATTCAGCTAGTTTTTATTTCAGTCTTTCTTGTCATTGTTGTTCAATTGTTCAACCTGCAGATTATTTCAAATAAGTATGCAAACCTTGCACTAAATAACGCTGTAACCAAAAAAATAGCTTATCCAAGCAGAGGAATTATTTTTGATAGAAAAGGAAAAGCCATTATAGAAAATGTAGCTCGGTTTGACCTTATGATTACTCCTTCTCAGGTTAAGGGTATAGATACTGCTACGCTTTGTCGGCTATTGCAAATAGACACTGCTGAATATCACAAGCGGTTTGTAAGTTCTATTATTAAAAACGGCAGCTATCGACCAAGTGTTTTTGAATCTTTTGTAGCAGCACCCTTGCAAGCCCAACTGGAGGAAAACATGTACAAATTTCCCGGATTTTATTTATCGGAAAGGCCGGTTAGATCATACCCATTTAAGGCAGCAGCCCACATTTTAGGCTATGTGGCAGAAGTTGATACTTCCATTATCAGAAGATCTGGTTATTTCTATCAAATGGGAGATTTGGTAGGACGAAGCGGACTAGAAAAAACATATGAACGAGTACTCATGGGCCAAAGAGGTATCAACTACCTTGTAAAAGACAATAAAAACAGGATACAAGGCAGTTATGAAAAAGGAGTATTTGATACCTCCGCTGAGGCGGGAAGAAATTTGTATTCCAGTATAGATATTGAATTGCAACAATTGGCTGAAAAGCTACTGAATAGTAAAATTGGGAGTATTGTAGCCATTAATCCAAAAACCGGAGGCGTCCTTGCCATGGCATCCGGGCCGAGTTATGACCCTAATGATTTAGCAGGTGGTGCATTTAGAAAAAATTGGGGAAGAATGGCAATGGACACAGCAAGACCATTATACAACCGCGCCATTAAAGGACAATATCCACCCGGATCTACTTTTAAACCATTAGGTGCACTCGTGGCTTTGGACCAGGGACTTATTACTCCTTCCTTCGGATACGGATGTTATGGTGCATATTATGCTTGTCGCCGGCCAGTAAAGTGTACCCATTCCGGTCATGGACATGCCGCATCGCTCAGAATTGCGTTGGCCAACTCATGCAACTCCTATTTTTGCCACATATTCAGAATGGCAATTGACAATCCAGCTTACCGTAATCCGACAGAAGGTTACCTCAAGTGGAAAGAATATATGAATTCGTTTGGAATGGGCGTAAAATTAGGAATTGACCTGCCGAGTGAAGATTATGCCAGCATACCTGACACCAGTAAATACAACAAAGATTTTGGTGGTGCCAGACGCTGGAACAGTTGCAACATTGTGACATTAGGAATAGGCCAAGATAGAATGACTGCCACTCCTTTGCAAATGGCCAATGTAACCAGCATTATTGCTAATAGAGGCTATTACTACACCCCCCATTTTATTGATAGTATTCAGGATGAGAATGAAGGCGACTCGGTTTATTTATCACGCTATCGCCAAAAACATACCGTAACGCACATAGCAGATTCTTCGTACGAAGCGGTGGTTAATGGCATGCACGATGTTACTATTTATGGAACTGCCAGCTTTCTTAGAATTCCCGGTATTGAATACTGTGCGAAAACCGGAACAGCTCAAAATCCCCATGGTAAAAACCACTCTATTTTTACATGTTTTGCGCCAAAAAATAATCCACGAATTGCTGTTTCCGTAGTAATAGAAAACGCCGGTTATGGTGCTACATGGGCTGGACCAATTGCCACTCTGATCATGGAGAAGTACCTTAACGACACCATTTCGAATGGTAGTAACCATACCCTGGAAAGAGTGTCCAAAGCAGATTTGATTCCTGCTGCTATTAAAAGATGGTACTATGTAAGAGACTCCATAAGAAATGCAAAGTTGGGAGTGAAAGATGTGAATGTGGATACTGTTATAGAAACCATTGTTGTTGTACCAAAGAAAACAACATTTGATCCGGAAGCAGAACCAAACAGGAATGATTCCAATGAACTTAATATTGAAAAAGGCACGATGCTTTTGCCAGATGATAAAAAGAGTAAGCCAGATAGTACAATAAATGAGAAACGATAATTCCATAGCAAAGGGTGTAGACTGGAGCATAATTATTTTGTATGCTATACTTGTCATTATTGGCCTGTTTATGATTTTTGCCAATGAATACAAGGAAGGTGACAACATCTTCGAACCATTTTTTACACAGAATAGAGATTATGGAAAGCAGGGGTTGTGGATCTGTGTATGCGCAGTTTTGGCAACTTTTATCGTGCTTACTGATAGTAAATTTTTTACAGCTACTGCAAACCTATTGTATGCCTTTGGAATAGTATTGTGCATTGCTGCCTTATTTATTGGTTCAGAAGTAAAAGGCTCTAAATCTTGGATTGTCCTTGGTGGATTCAGACTTCAACCTTCTGAACTTTGTAAAGTATTTACATGCCTTGCTTTGGCAAAATTCATTAGCAGACAAGAGACGGATTTTTCAAAAACACAATCCCAACTTGTTGGCGCTGCCATTGCACTTTTCCCTGCTATCATTACAGTAGCACAAAACGAAACGGGGTTAGCACTTGTTTATTTTTCATTTTTTCTAGCGATGTATAGAGAAGGCCTTCCTCCCTTTATTTTGATTGCAGGTGCTTCAATTGCTGT
>JANMZN010000139.1:0-4831 GCA_031383285.1 Segetibacter sp. | reverse complement strand
CTACCTTCATTTTACTTTCTTTGCAGGAAGCTATATGCATCCGCATTAACTCAGCCCGAATTGTTTTATCTTGTTCCATAGTAACAAAGATGCAACCGCATTTTTATTGGAGCAAGATGGGGTTGGTGGAGGGGATACATTAAAATAGACAAAAGCGAAATAAAACTCATTGCTTTTATTTCAAAGCTCCATAGCAGTCATAGAAAAATAAATGAAAATAATTTTAAGGCATTCTATGTCTTGCTAAATAATATGATCAGCAATAATTCTTCAAACACCTCCAGCATCGCCTCCAAAGCATGGGCCTTCTGCAACACGCTGCGTGATGATGGCGTAGGTTTCCGAAAAGTCGGAACCTATACCTGCAAAATACAATTGTGTTACCACTAAGCGATCAGTTTTTTACAGGTAACGAAGATGGTAACCAAGATGGTAACGAAGAAGGTATCGGCATTGCTGTAAACAAGCTGATTGATGAGGGAGTAAATGAGGGCGTAAAGAAGGAAATAATTGAACTGGAAGCTATATTATTGAATAGTGAAGGTTTAAAGTTTCCTGTTATTGGGGTACAATCACCAATAAAAGTGGTGATGCGTTGGTAAGATGTACAATACAATAACCTGCTGAGGAAGCCTATAATGGAAGTAGCAAGACATGCATTTGCCTTTAACCTACAAAAAATACAGGAACGGTTATTTTCAGAAATTCACAGCTTTATCAAATTTTAAGTTGATAACCAGTCATTTAAATACTTTTAAGCCGAAAAGTTAGTTTACAATTTTCATACTTTGTAAACTAATTCTTCATTTAGTATACATTTGCATACAGAATGTATACTAAAAATTGAACCATGGCAAAAGGCAAACTAATAAAACAACCTGAAGGATATACAGCTTTTATACCAGATGCCTTTCCACCTGCCGCATTGTTGGATTTTCCGGCTGAGATTTTAGCTAAGGCTGCAACCGCCGAGCGGCTGATTGGTAAATTAGACGGTATTACACATGTATTGCCTGACGCTGATTTTTTCCTGAGCATGTATATCATAAAAGATGCCACCAGTTCTGCACAAATAGAAGGCACAAGGGCAACTATGATGGATGCACTGGAAATGAGTGCCGGCGTAAATGTAAAGGATACTGATGCGGATGATATCCTCTATTATATAAAGGCACTAAACTACGGTACAAAAAGACTAAAAGAGTTTCCTTTTTCCTTGCGCTTTATAAGGGAGTTGCATGCAGCATTGATGACCGGGGCAAGGTCGAGCCATTTTTCTGACCCGGGAGCATTTAGAAAATCACAAAACTGGATTGGCGGCACTACTTTGCAGAATGCATCATTTGTACCTCCTCCCGTTCATGAAATGAATAATGCATTAAGCGATTTTGAAAAATTCATTCATAATACCAACATAATGCCGGTATTACAGGCAGGCATATTACATGCACAGTTTGAAACCATTCACCCTTTTCTGGATGGCAACGGTAGGGCCGGCAGGTTATTAATAACCCTGTTTCTTTTTGAAAGAGCTATATTGGAAAATCCGGTACTTTTTTTAAGTAGCTTTTTTAAAAAACACCAGCAATTGTACTACACCAAACTCAACGCATATCACAACAATAAAACAAATGACTGGTTGCATTTTTTCCTGGATGGTGTAATTGAAACTGCCAATGAAAGTATAAGCACATCTAAAAAAATAACAACGCTTCGGGAAGACGACATGCGTAAAATACAAGCCCTCGGTAAAAGGGAAGCTACCAGCGGGGTACTGTTTTTACAACACTTATTTAAAAATCCCATTGTCAGCAATATTAAGGTTGCAGAAACCATGAACTTTACAAGGGCAGGTGCAGGGAAATTAATAGAACGGTTTGTTGACCTGGGTATTTTGAAACAATTAGATGAAAGCAGTAAATGGGGAAAGACCTATATCTACAAAAATTATGTACATATTTTTAGTGAATAAAAAATGATGAGCAACAACAATACAGCAAATACCTCCAGCATCGTCTCCAAAATATGGGCTTTCTGCAATACCCTTCGTGATGATGGCGTAGGTTACGGCAGTTGTCTGAACTGTGCTTTTTGTAATTAAATGATTACTATGATTAATGAACAGTATAAATATTCAGAACTTACTTCCAAAATTATTGGCTGTGCCATGACAGTGCATAAAACATTGGGTAATGGTTTTCAGGAAGTAATTTATCAACGGGCATTGGAAATTGAAATGCGGTTGGTGGATGTGTCTTTTACAAGAGAGCATGAAATGCCCATCTTTTACAGAGAAAAGCAAATTGGAACAAGACGAGTGGATTTTCTTGCAGAAGGAATAATCTCAGTTGAATTAAAAGCTATCACAAAGCTGGAAGATGTTCATCTTGCACAAGCTATCAATTACCTCGAAGCTTATAATCTAGAAATTGGCTTATTAATCAACTTTGGAGAAACCAGTCTTAACTTCAAGCGGCTGAAAAACAAAAAATACAAATCACCAGAATCACAAAAATCAAATAAATCATAGGTCAGACAACATGAGCAACAACAATACAGCAAACACTTCCAGCATCGTCTCCAAAGTATGGGCTTTCTGCAATACCCTCCGTGATGATGGCGTAGGTTACGGCGATTATTTAGAGCAGCTTACTTACCTGCTATTTTTAAAAATGGCAGATGAATACAGCAGGCCGCCACACAACCGAAAAATGCCCATCCCTGCAAAGTACAATTGGGAAACCCTCACCAATAAAAGTGGTGATGAACTGGAAGTGCATTACAATAACCTGCTTCGTGAACTGGCAAAAGAAAAAGGCATATTGGGACAGATATTTACCAAGAGCCAAAATAAAATAACCGACCCTGCCAAGCTGTACAAACTGATTGCCCTCATCAATGCAGAGCAATGGGTGCTGATGGGCGTAAAAGACAAAGGCGATATTTACGAAGGCCTGCTGGAGAAAAATGCAGAAGATACCAAAAGCGGTGCAGGTCAGTATTTCACTCCCAGGCCATTGATAAAGGCAATGGTAGAATGCCTGCGACCAGAGCCTTTGAAAACCATTGCAGACCCTGCCAGTGGTACAGGAGGTTTCTTTTTAGCCGCCTACGACTGGATGACGGAAAACAATGAACTGGATAAAGCTGAAAAGAAATTCTTGAAATATGAAACCTTCTTTGGTAACGAAATTGTGGCAGGTACCCGACGCCTTGCATTAATGAATTTGTTTCTGCACAACATTGGTGACATTGATACAGAAAACGTAATGATATCTCCCAATGATTCATTAATTGCTGCTTCTGAAACCCGGTACGATTATGTGTTGGCCAATCCACCCTTCGGCAAAAAAAGCAGCATGACCTTCACCAACGAAGAAGGCGAACAGGAAAAAGAAGACCTCACCTACAACCGTCAGGATTTTTGGGTTACCACCAGCAACAAACAACTCAACTTTGTTCAGCATATTAAATCCATGCTCAAAACAACAGGCATGGCAGCAGTGGTGTTGCCAGACAATGTTTTGTTTGAAGGAGGTGCGGGAGAAACCGTTCGCAAGAAATTATTGGAAACGACCAACCTGCATACCATCCTGCGACTGCCTACGGGAATTTTTTATGCCAATGGCGTAAAGGCTAATGTTTTGTTTTGGGATGGCAAACCCAGCAGTAAAGAATCATGGACGAAAGAAGTTTGGGTGTACGACTACAGAACAAACATTCATCATACCTTAAAAAAGAATCCACTCAAGTTAGAAGACCTGAATGATTTCATCAAGTGTTATCAGCCAGAGAAGCGCCATAAACGCAAGGAAACCTTTAGCGCATCGAACCCCGAGGGTCGGTGGCGAAAATTTACCTACGATGAGATTATTACAAGAGATAAAACATCACTTGATATAACATGGTTAAAAGATAAATCGCTGGCGGACTTGGACAATCTACCCGATCCGGATGAACTGGCAATAGAAATTGTTGAAAATCTGGAAGCCGGACTTGAAAGTTTTAAGGCCATTATAGCTTCGCTAAAAAGTTGATCTAGTGAGCTGGATAAATAGCAATGAAAAAAAAAATTGTAAACCAGTTCTATTTGCCAAACTTGCCATATAGATATTTTATCGATTGAGACAACAGGTCATTTTCGCATTTGCATTATATTCGCATCATCATGAAAAACCTGTTTTTTTTATTGTTGCTTTACCCGGCTATTTCAAGCGCTCAGTTTCCTTCCATTTTTGATAGCAACAGTCCTGATGTATATAAAGAAGTCGCTGACATCATCATTCATTCTTCAGGCATTACCTTCAATTTTATTCAAACAGATTCTATTGGTGATGGCAAGTATTCTTCCATGTACATTTCGGTCAAAAACGATACGCTTGTCCTGGTAGTTCATGATTCTTTATTGGGCAAGTCTCCAAGGCATATCTACTCTGTCATTTCCGTTAAGGGGCCTTTTGACCTTCTTTTTCCTGTATGGAGAGCACATTTTGAAGGAGAAGCAAAAGAATCTACATTAATAGCTCATGAACATGGTACTGCATTTGCGCTCAAAAAGCCCGGCGGGCATGAAAAAATCTTTTCTTTTGGAAAAATGGAAGACAATCCAAACTGGAGGATAAGGGCTAAAGATTGGTAAGCAAAATAGTTGAGGGTTTGGAACATGATCTTTCTATCTTGTTTTTTTTGACCTGGTCATTATTATTCACCTAACCTTGGCCTCAACCGCTGTTTTGATTTATTGAAAATCATAATCCCATTCTGCTTTCCTTCCCGTAGCATTTGCTGCTCTTCCAAAGGGAGATTATAGGTCTGCTGACATTCGGGTGTG